>NZ_JBHXTG010000020.1:9399-105196 GCF_042677465.1 Kitasatospora sp. NPDC127111 | reverse complement strand
GGCAGCCGCGAACACCGGGAACGACGCGTACAACTCACGCCCCATCCCCACCCGCTGACTCCCCTGACCCGAGAAGAGCACCGCGAGCCCGCCGGATCCGGCGGTGCCACGCACCACGCCGGGCCCGTCGAGCGACCGCAGCGACTCGGGTCCGTCGAGGACGACGGCCCGTTCCTCCAGCGCGGCGCGTGCGGTGACCAGCCGGCGGGCGACCGCCACCGGGTCGGCGTGCTCCAGCAGGTCGGCCACCCGCCCGGCCTGCGCCCGCAGCGCTTCCGGCGTGCGCGCCGACACCACGAACGGCACCACGACCGGCACCGGACCGCGGTCCTGGGCCTCAGCCGCCGAAGCCGCCTCCTCCGCCGGCGCCTGCTCGACGATCACGTGCGCGTTGGTCCCCGAGACGCCGAACGCCGACACCCCGACCCGCCGGGGCCGGCCGACCTCCGGCCAGGGCCGGGCCTCCGTCAGCAGCTCCACAGCCCCGGACGACCAGTCGACGTGCGGCGAGGGCTCGTCCACGTGCAGGGTGGGCGGCAGCACGCCGTGCCGGATCGCCAGCACCGACTTGATCACCCCGGCGACGCCGGCCGCCGCCTGGGTGTGCCCGATGTTCGACTTCACCGACCCGAGCCAGAGCGGGTGTTCGCGGTCCTGCCCGTACGTGGCGAGCAGCGCCTGCGCTTCGATCGGGTCTCCCAGCGTGGTACCCGTGCCGTGCGCCTCGACCGCGTCCACCTCGCCCGCGGTCAGCCTGGCGTTGGCGAGGGCCTGCCGGATCACCCGCTGCTGCGCGGGACCGTTCGGCGCGGTCAACCCGTTGGACGCACCGTCCTGGTTGACCGCACTGCCCCGCAGCACCGCCAGCACCTCGTGCCCCGACCGCCGCGCGTCCGACAGCCGTTCGACGAGCAGCAGGCCCACCCCCTCGGCCCACCCGGTCCCGTCCGCCGCCGCCGCGAACGCCTTGCACCGCCCGTCGGGCGACATCGCCCGTTGCCGGGAGAACTCGATGAACGTGGTCGGCGTCGACATCAGCAGGACGCCGCCCGCGACCGCGAGGTCGGACTCCCCGGAGCGCAGCGACTGCGCCGCCAGGTGCAGCGCCACCAGCGAGGACGAGCACGCCGTGTCCACCGTCACCGCCGGCCCCTCGAACCCGAACGTGTACGAGATCCGCCCGGAGGCGACGCTGCCGGCGTTGCCGATGCCGAGGTACGCCTCCAGCTCGGCGGGCACCTGCTGGGCGCCGGTGGCGTAGTCGCGCCCGGAGATGCCGGCGAACACGCCGGTACGACTGCCGCGCAGCGTGGTCGGGTCGATGCCCGCCCGCTCGAACACCTCCCAGGTGGTCTCCAGGAGCAGGCGCTGCTGCGGATCGATGGCGGGTGCCTCGCGCGGGGAGATGCCGAAGAACTCCGCGTCGAACTCCCCGATGCCGTCGAGGAATCCGCCGTGCCGCGCGTACGAGGTACCGGGCCGGTCGGGGTCCGCGCTGTACAGCGTCTCCAAGTCCCAGCCGCGGTCGGTGGGGAACTCGGTCAGTGCGTCGGCGCCGTCGGACACCAGCCGCCACAGGTCCTCGGGCGAGGCGACGCCGCCGGGGTAGCGGCAGGCCATGCCGACGATGGCGATCGGGTCGTCGTCGAGAGCGACCGGCGACGGGTCCGCCGCCGGGTCGGCCTCCTCCGTCCCCCAGAGTTCGGTGGCCAGCCAGTCGGTGAGAGCGGCCGGGGTGGGGTGGTCGAAGACCACGGTGGCGGGCAGCCGCCGGCCGGTGACCGCGCCGAGGCGGTTGCGGAACTCGACCGCGGTCAGCGAGTCGAAGCCCTGCTGGCGGAACGCCCTCGCCGGGTCGACGGCGTCGGCGGACCGGTGGCGCTGGACGGCGGCGGCCTGGGCCCGGACGATCCCGAGCAGACTGCGGCGGCGCTCGGCGGCGGGCAGCGCGGCCAGCCGGGCGACCGGGTCACCGTCGGCCGCGCCCGCTGCCCGGTCGGGCTCGGGGTCGCGGCGGACCAGTTCGGCGGCCAGCGGGTGGCGGCGGCCGTGGAAGAGCACCGGCCAGTCGGCGTCGGCGACCACCAGGTGGCGCTCGCCGTGGTCGAGGGCCTGGCCGAGGAGCTCGACGGCCTGCGCGGGCGGCAGCGAGACCAGGCCGTGCCGCAGCAGCTGCTGCTCCGCCCCGTCGGCGGCGATGCCGTCGCCGGCCCAGTGGCCCCAGGCGATCGACGTGGCCGGCAGGCCGGCCGCGCGGCGCTGGGCGGCGAGCGCGTCCAGGTAGGCGTTGCCGGGCGCGTAGTTGCCCTGGCCGGGGATGCCGCAGAGCCCGGCGACCGAGGAGAACAGCACGAACGCCGACAGGTCCAGGCCCGCGGTCAGCTCGTGCAGCAGGCGGGCCGCTCCGGCCTTGGCGCGCAGCGCGAGGTCGAGGTGGTCCGCGGTGAGGGTGGGGATCAGGCCGTCGTGGAGCGCGGCGGCGGTGTGCACCACGGCGGTGAGCGGCAGGTCGGCGGGGATGCCGGCGAGGACGGCCGCCAGCGCGTCCCGGTCCGCGACGTCCGCGGCGGCGAAGGTGACCCGGGTGCCGAGGGCGGCGAGTTGGGCCTCGAGCACGGCCGCGCCGGGGGCGTCGGCGCCCCGGCGGCTGACCAGCAGCAGGTGCTCGGCGCCGCGGCCGGCGAGCCAGCGGGCCACGTGGCCGCCGAGGGCGCCGGTGCCGCCGGTGATCAGGGTGGTGCCGTGCGGCTCCCACCGGCTCTCGGGCTCTCCGGCGGGCGCGGCGGGGACGAGCCGGCGGGCGAACGCGCCGGCGGGCCGCAGGGCGAGCTCGACCTCGCGGTCGGCGGAGGTGTCGGCGAGCAGGGCGGCCACCTGCCGCCAGGTGTGCTCGTCGGGATCGGCGGGCAGGTCGAGCAGACCGCCGTGCACGGCCGGCTGTTCGACGGCGAGGATCGCGCCGAAGCCCCAGCTCAGGGCCCGCTCGGGGTCGGTGACCGGATCGGCGGTGCCGGTGGAGACCGCGCCCCGGGTGAGGTACCAGAGCGGGGCGGCGGTGCCGGTGTCGTCGAGGGCCTGCGCGAGCGCGACCTCGGCGGCGTACGCCCAGGGGACGGCGTCGTGCCCGGTAGCCCGGCCCGCCCGCAGGCCGAGCAGCGAGACCACCCCGGAGACCGGGCCTGCGGCTTCGAGGGCGGTGGCGAGGGCGGCCCGGTCGGGGGATCCGGGGAGGACCTCGGGGCGGGCTCCCAGGGCGGCGAGCGCGCCGGTGAGCGCCTCGGTCCACGGGTGGCCGGTGTGCTCCTCGGGCGCGACGACCAGCCACGTGCCGGTGAGCGCGGGCGCGGCGGGCGCGGTGACGGGCCGCCAGGTGATCCGGTGCCGCCAGCCGTCGGCGGCGGTGGCGGCCCGCCGGCGGTCCCACCAGGAGGCCAGGGCGGGCAGCACGGGCGCGAGCCGGTCGCCGTCGACGCCGATCGCCTCGCCGAGCCGGCCGGCGTCGCGCTCGGCGACCAGTTCCCAGAACGGGCCGTCGGGTGCGGCCTGCGCGCCGGTGAGGTGCTCCGGCGAGCGGCTGGCGTCCAGCCAGTACCGCTGCCGCTGGAAGGGATAGGTGGGCAGGTCGGCGTGGCGGGGCGCGGTGTCGGCGAAGGCGGCTGCCCAGTCCACCGCGACGCCCCGGACGTGGAGTTCGGCGGCCGAGGCGAGCCAGCGGCTGCGGCCGCCCTGGTCGCGACGGAGCGATCCGGTGACCACCGGGTCGGCGAGGCCGGCGGCGTCGAGGGTGTCCTCGATCGCGCCGGTCAGCACCGGATGCGGGCTGACCTCGACGAACACGGTGTGGCCGTCCGCGGCGAGCCGCCGGGTGGCCTGCTCGAAGCGGACGGTGCTGCGCAGGTTGCGGTACCAGTAGTCGGCGTCGAGGGCGGCGGTGTCCTGCCAGTCGCCGGTGACGGTGGACAGCAGCGGTACCTCGCCGGGCTGCGGGCGCACCGGTGCGAGCAGGGTGAGCAGGTCCTCGCGCAGCGCCTCGGTCTGCACCGAGTGCGAGGCGTAGTCGATGTTGACCGGGCGCCCCTGGACGCCTTCGGCGGCGTAGGCGGCGGTGAGTTCGGCGAGGGCGTCCAGGTCGCCGGAGACCACGGTGGACTGCGGGCCGTTGACCACGCCGATGGACAGCCGCCCGGGCCAGGCGGTGATCCGGGCCTCGACCTCGGCGAGCGGGCGCGGTACCGAGACCATGCCGCCCTTGCCGGAGAGGGTGGCCAGGGCCTGGGCGCGCCGGGCGACGATCCGGGCGGCGTCCTCCAGCGGGAGCCCGCCGGCGACGTACGCGGCGGCGACCTCGCCCTGGCTGTGACCGACCACGGCGTCCGGCCGCACTCCGTACGCCTTCCACAGCTCGGCGAGGGCCACCATGACGGCCCACAGCACCGGTTGGACCACGTCGACCCGCTCCGGGTCGGGGCCGCCGGGGAGACCGCGGACCACGTCGAGCAGCGACCAGTCGGTGTGCGGCGCGAGCGCGGCCGCGCAGTTCTCCAGGGCGGCGGCGAACACCGGTTCGGCGTCGAGGAGTTCGGCCGCCATGCCGGGCCACTGGGAGCCCTGGCCGGGGAAGACGAAGACCACCCTTCCGGGCGTGCCCGCCCGCCCGCGCACCACCGCGGGGGAGTCGAGGTCGAGCAGCGCCTCCGGCCCGCCGACGGCTACCACCCGCTCCTCCAGGTGGGCCCGGCCGGCGGCGAGGGCGTGGGCGACGTCGAGGGCGTCGGCCTGCCCGAGCGCAGCGGACACCCGGGCGGCCTGCACCCGCAGTGCCTCGGGCGTGCGGGCCGACAGTAGGAACGGCAGGGCCCCGGGCGCGGCCCGGCGCTCCACCGGCTCTTCGGCCGGCGCCTGCTCGATGATCACGTGTGCGTTGGTGCCGGAGACTCCGAACGCCGACACCGCGGCCCGGCGCGGACGCTCCAGCTCCGGCCACTCCTGACGTTCGGTCAGCAACCGTACGGTGCCGTCCGACCAGTCCACGTGCGGGGACGGCGCGTCCACGTGCAGGGTGCGCGGCAGGACGCCGTGCCGAATCGCCAGCACCGACTTGATGACGCCCGCGACGCCGGCCGCGGCCTGGGTGTGGCCGATGTTGGACTTCACCGAGCCGAGCCAGAGCGGCCGTTCGGCGGTGCGGTCCCGGCCGTAGGTGCTGATCAGGGCCTGGGCCTCGATCGGGTCGCCCAGCCGGGTACCGGTGCCGTGCGCCTCCACCACGTCCACGTCGGCGGGGGTCAGTCCGGCGGCGGCCAGGGCCTGGCGGATCACCCGCTGCTGGGAGGTGCCGCTCGGGGCGGTCAGCTGGCTGCTGCGGCCGTCCTGGTTGACCGCCGAGCCGCGCAGCACGGCGAGCACCCGGTGGCCGTTGCGGCGGGCGTCGGACAGCTTCTCCAGCACCAGCAAGCCGGCGCCCTCGCCCCAGCCGGTGCCGTCGGCGGCGGCCGCGAACGGCTTGCAGCGGCCGTCCGGGGCCAGCCCGCGCTGGCGGCTGAACTCGATGAACATGCCGGGCGCGGAGAGCACGGTGGCCCCGCCCGCCAGGGCCAGCGCGCACTCGCCGGAGCGCAGCGCGCGGGCGGCGAGGTGCAGCGCGACCAGCGACGAGGAGCAGGCGGTGTCCACGGTGACCGCCGGGCCCTCCAGCCCGAGGGTGTAGGCGATCCGGCCGGAGGCGACCGAGGTGGTGGTGCCGGTCAGCACGTAGCCGTCGGTCTGCTCGGCCGGCAGGTGGTGCATGCTCGGCCCGTACTCCTGGGCGATGACGCCCGCGAACACGCCGGTACGGCTGCCGCGCAGGGCGGTCGGGTCGATCGCGGCGTCCTCCAGCGCCTCCCACGCGGTCTCCAGCAGCAGGCGCTGCTGGGGCTCGGCGGCCAGCGCCTCGCGCGGCGAGATGCCGAAGAAGGCGGCGTCGAACTCGGCTGCGTCGTAGAGGAATCCACCCTCACGGGCGTAGCTGCGGCCGGGCCGGTCCGGGTCCGGGTCGTAGAGGTGGTCGAGGTCCCAGCCGCGGTCCGTGGGGAACGGGCCGACCACGTCGCGCTCCTCGGCGACCAGCCGCCACAGCGCCTCGGGGGTGTCCGCGCCGCCGGGGAAGCGGCAGGCCATGCCGACGATGGCGATCGGCTCCTCCGGGCCGGAGCCGACGGCCCGGGCCTCGGCGTCGCGCAGCCGTCGACGGGTCTGGTGCAGCTCGGTGGCGACCCTGTTGAGGTAATCGCGGAGCTTCTGCTCGTCGGTGCTCATCTCTGCGTCGCCTCTCTCAGGAAATTCCGAGCTCGTTGTCGATGAAGTCGAAGATGTCGTCGTTGCTGACGCCGCTGATCCGGTCGGCGAGCCCGTCGTCGTCCGCCGCCGGGGCGGGCGGTGGCGCGCCGAGCGAGGCCAGCAGGGCGGTGAGCCTCTCCACCGCGTCGGCCCGGCCCCCGGGGTCCTCGGCGAGGGTCGCCAGGACCCGTTCCAGTCGGTCGAACTCCGCTGCCGTGTCCGGCTGTTCGTCCCGCTCCGCGGGGGCGAGACGGACCCGCAGATGGGCGGCGAGCGCAGCCGGGGTGGGGTGGTCGAAGACCGCGGTGGTGGGTAGTCGCAGGCCGGTGGCGGCATTGATCCGGTTGCGCAGTTCGATCACGCCGAGCGAGTCGAACTCGCTGTCCATGAAGCCGATGTCGGGCCGTACCGCGTCGGCGTCGGGGTGACCGAGCACCGCGGCGGCGGTGGCCCGGACCAGGCCGAGCAGCAGCCGCTCCTGCTCGGCCGCCGCCTTGCCCGCCAGCTGTCCGGCGAGCACGGCGGGGCCGTCGGCGCCGGCCGGAGCAGGGCGCGGGCGGTGCCGGACCAGACCGCGGAGCACGGGCGACAACCGGTCGGCCGGTACCGGGCCGGTATCGATCCGGGCCGCCGTGAGCGCGGCATGCGGACTGCCGAGCGCGGCGTCGAAGAGGGCGAGGCCCTGCTCGTCGGTCATCGGTGCCAGACCGGTCGCGGCGAGCCGCTCGGTCTCGACCGCGCCGAGAGCGGCCGCCATGCCGCCGGCCTGCGCCCAGTGTCCCCAGGCGAGCGAGACGGCGGGCAGGCCGCGCACCCGGCGGTACTGGGCGAGCGCGTCCAGCTGGGCGTTGGCGGCCGCGTAGTTGGCCTGGCCGGGGTTGCCGAGCAGGCCGACCGCCGAGGAGAACAGCACGAACGCGGCGAGGCCCAGGTGCTCGGTGGCGCGGTGCAGGTGCCGGGCACCGTCCGCCTTCGGCCGCACCACCCGCTCCAGCCGCTCGGGGGTGAGCGCGGTGAGCACGGCGTCGTCCAGCACGCCGGCCGTGTGCACCACCGCGGTCAGCGGGTGCTCGGCGGGGACGGCGGCGACCAGCGCCGCGACCGCCTCCGGGTCGCCGACGTCGCAGGCGGTGACGGTGGCCTCGGCACCCAGTGCGGCGAGTTCGGCCAGCAGCTCGGGCGCCCCCGGCGCCAGCGGCCCGCCGCGCGAGACCAGCAGCAGGTGCCGTACGCCGTGGTGGGTCACCAACCGGCGGGCCACCAGCGCGCCCAGCGCCCCGGTGCCTCCGGTGACCAGGACGGTGCCGTCGTCGGCGAGCGGCGCGGGCAGGGTGAGGGCGAGCTTCCCGGTGTGCCGGGCCTGGCCGAGCCGGCGCAGCGCCTGCGGCGCGTGCCGGACGTCCTGGGCCCGGACGGGCAGTGGCCGCAGCGCGCCCTCCTCGAACAGGACGCCGAGCCGGGCGAGGATCTCGGCGATCCGGTCCGGGTCCACGTCGAACAGGTCGAACGCCAGGTAGGCGGCGCCGTGGGCGGCGGCGACCTCGGCCGGATCGCGCTGGTCGGTCTTGCCCATCTCGACGAACCGGCCGCCGGGGGCGAGCAGCCGCAGCGAGGCGTCGGTGAACTCCCCGGCCAGCGCGTTGAGGACCACGTCCACCCCTCGCCCGCCGGTCGCCGCCCGGAAGGACTCCTCGAAGTCCAGCGTCCGGCTGGAGGCGATCCGCTCCTCGTCGAGGCCGAGTCCGCGCAGCGTGTCCCACTTGCCGGGGCTCGCCGTGCCGTACACCACCGACCCGCTGTGGCGCGCCAGTTGGACCGCGGCCTGGCCGACGCCGCCGGTCGCCGCGTGCACCAGCAGGCTCTCCCCCGGCCGCAGCCCGGCCAGGTCGTACAGGCCGTGGTAGGCGGTCAGGAAGGCCACCGGGACGGTCGCGGCCTGGGCGTCGCTCCAGCCGGCGGGGGTGCGGATCAGCAGCCGGTGGTCGGTGACGGCTATCGGGCCGAGGGTGCCCCGCACCAGGCCGGTCACCCGGTCACCGACGGCGAGTCCGGTCACGCCGGGACCGGTCTCCAGGACGGTGCCGGCGGCCTCGGCGCCGATCCGGGCGCCGCCCGGGTACACGCCGAGGGTGATCAGCACGTCCCGGAAGTTCAGGCCGGCGGCCCGCACCGCGATCCGCACCTCCCCTGCGGCGAGCGGCCGTTCGGCCTCCGGCGCGGGCAGCAGGGCGAGGCCGTCCGGGCTGCCGGGCGCCTCGGTGTCCAGCCGCCAGGCGGTGTGGCCGGCCGGGTCGAGCTCGTCGCCGGGCCCGGTCCTGACCAGCCGGGGCAGCAGGATCTCCCCGAGACGGAGGGCGAGTTGCGGCTCGCCGGCGGCGAGCGCGGCCGGCAGTGCGGCGAACGACTCGGGGGTGCCGTCGTGGTCCAGCAGCACCAGGCGGTCGGGGTGCTCGGCCTGCGCGGTGCGCACCAGCCCCCAGACGCCCGCGGCGGCGGGCTCGGGCACGTCCTCACCGACGTGGCTGGCGACCGCGTGCTCGGTCACCAGCGCCAGCGTGCCGCCCTCCTCTGCCAGCCAGTCCCGCACCAGGCCGAGCGCCTCCCCTGCGTCCCGCACCGGCGCGAGCAGATGCTGCCCGGCCGCCGCCTCGCGCACCGACGACAGCACCCGCAGCCCCGGCGCGAGACCGGTCGCGTCGCCGCCGAGTACCGCCCAGCCCTCGGGCCACGCCACCCCGCCGGGCCCGGCCGCACCCGGGCCCGTACCGGACGCACCGGCGCCTGCGGCCTGGCGCCGCGCGCCGACGGATGCCACCGTGCCGGCCGCCGCACGCGCTGCGGCCCCGGGTGGCGCTGCCGTCCCGGCCGCACCCGGCTCGGATGCGCCCGCAGTCAGGGCAGTGGCCCCCGCCGGGGTGCCGGACGTGGCGGGCTGCCAGTCCAGGCGGTAGAGCGGCTCGGCGCCGCCGGTGGCAGCGGCTCGCAGGGTGAGCCCACCGACGGTGGCGACCGGCAGGCCCGTCGGGTCGGCGACCGCCAGGGCGACGGTGTCCGGCCCGGCCGGGGTGATCCGCACCCGCAGGGCGGTGGCGCCGGCCCGGTGGACGGTCACCTCGCGCCAGGAGAACGGCAGCACGGTCCGTTCGGCGTCCCGCACGACGGCGTGCAGCGCGGCGTCGAGCAGGGCCGGGTGCAGCGCGTAGTCGGCGGCGTCGGCGGCCGGGGCGATCTCGGCGTACAGCTCCTCGCCGAGCCGCCAGGCCGCCGTCAGCCCCTGGAACACCGGCCCGTACCGGTAGCCGCGCGCCGCCAGCCGCTCGTACAGGTCTCCGAGCTCCAGCGGGACGGCTCCCGGTGGCGGCCAGGCGGCGGACACGGCGGCCGGCGCAGCGCCGTCCGCGGCGAGCGTGCCGTCGGCGGCGAGCGTGCCGTCCGCGTGCAGAGTCCAGTCGCCGTCGCCGTCCTCCCGTTGGGACCGGATCTGCAGCGGCCGCCGCCCGCCGTCGTCGGCACGTCCGACCACGAGCTGGAGGCGGATCCCACCGCGCTCCGGCAGGACGAGCGGCGCCTGGAGCTCGAGCGTCTCGATCCCGACGGCGCCGGCCTGCCGGGCGGCCTGGGCGGCGAGCTCCAGGAAGGCGGTGCCGGGCAGCAGGACGGCGCCGCCGACGGCGTGGTCGGCCAGCCACGGATGCGACCGCAGCGAGAGCCGGCCCGCGAGCAACCAGCCGGCATCGTCCGGGAGTTCGGTGACCGAGCCGACCAGCGGGTGGCCCGTGCCGGCCAGGCCGTCGACGCCGGCGGCTTGGCCGACGGGCTGCTCCAGCCAGTGCCGGCGGCGCTGGAAGGGGTAGGTGGGCAGGTCGGTGCGCGGGGCGTCGGACGGGAACGCGGGCCGCCAGTCGACCGGGACGCCGTGGACGTGCAGCCGGGCCAACGCCTCGGTCAGGGTGTCCCGTTCGGGACGGTCGGCACGGAGCACGGCGGCCAGGGCGCGCGGGGCCGGGTCGCCGTCCAGGCTCTCCTGTGCCAGCGCGGTGAGCACCGGCCCGGGGCCGAGCTCCAGGTAGGCGCTCACCCCGAGCCCGTCCAGGGCGCGGACACCGTCGTGGAAGCGGACGGCCTCCCGGATGTGCCTCACCCAGTAGTCGGGGCTGCGCAGTTGCCCGGGTGTGGCGGGGGCGCCGGTCAGGTTGGAGATCACCGGGATCCGCGGCTCGGCGTACTCCAGCCGTCCGGCGACGGCCCGGAAGTCCGCCAGCACCGCGTCCATCTGCGGGGAGTGGAAGGCTCGGCCGACCTGGAGCAGCCTGGTGCGCCGGCCCCGGGCCCGCCAGCCGTCGGCGATGGCCCGCACCTGGTCGCCGTCACCCGAGATCACCACGGAGGCAGGGCCGTTGACGGCGGCGACCGACACGGTCGGGCCGAGTTCGGGCAGCACCTCCGCCTCGCCGGCCTGGATCGCGGCCATCGCGCCGCCTTCGGGCAGCGCCTCCATCAGCCGGCCGCGCGCGGCGACCAGGGTGACGGCATCGGGCAGTGACAGGACGCCGGCCAGGTGCGCGGCGCTCAACTCGCCGACGGAGTGGCCGATCAGGTGGTCGGGACGCAGCCCGTAGGACTCGGCGAGCCGGTGCAGGGCGACGTGCAGGGTGAACAGGGCGGGCTGGGTGTAGGCGGTGGTGTCCAGCAGCGCCGCGCGGTCGGTGCCCGGGTCGGCGAACAGGACCGGCTTCAGCGGCACCTCCAGTCCGGCGTCGAAGAGGGCGGCGATCTCGTCCACCGCGGCGGCGAACACCGGTTCGGCGGCGTACAGTTCACGACCCGCGCCGGGCCGCTGGCTGCCCTGGCCGGAGTACAGGAAGGCGGTGCGCGCGCCCTTCACGGCGGTGCCGCGCAGCAGCCCGGCGGCCTCCGCGCCCCCTGCGAGGGCGCGCAGCCCGGTCGCCGGCCGGCCCAGGACGGCGGCGCGGTGCTCGAAGTGGGTCCGGGTGGTGGCGAGCGCGTGGCCGAGGCCCGGGGTGCCGTCCTCCGCGAGTGCCGCCAGCCGCTCGGCCTGGGCGCGCAGTGCCCCCTCGGTCCTGGCGGACAGCAGCAGCGGGCCGTGCTCCTCCCGGTCGCGCTCCGGTTCGGGGTCGGAGAGCGGCGGCGCCTCGAGGATCAGGTGGGCGTTCGTACCGCTGATGCCGAAGGAGGAGACCGCGGCGCGGCGCGGGCGGCCGGACTCGGGCCAGGGCGTGGTGCGGTCGAGCAGCCGCACCCGGCCGGCCGTCCAGTCGACGTGCGGGCTGGGCGCGTCCAGGTGCAGGGTGCCGGGCAGTTCGCCGCGGTGCAGCGCCTGGACCAGTTTGATCACGCCGGTGACTCCGGCGGCGGCCTGGGTGTGGCCGATGTTGGACTTCGACGAGCCCACCAGCAGGGGCTGTTCGCGGTCCTGTCCGTACGTGGCGAGCAGGGCCCGGGCCTCGATCGGGTCGCCCAGGGCGGTGCCGGTGCCGTGGGCCTCCACGGCGTCCACGTCACCGGGCGCCAGCCCGGCCTGGGCGAGGGCCTGCCGGATGACCCGTTCCTGCGCGGGACCGTTGGGCGCGGTGAGGCCGTTGGAGGCGCCGTCCTGGTTGACGGCCGAGCCGCGGACCAGGGCGAGCACCCGGTGGCCGCTGCGGCGGGCGTCGGAGAGCCGTTCCAGCAGCACCAGTCCGACGCCCTCGGCCCAGGCCGTGCCGTCGGCCGCGGCGGCGAACGGCTTGCACCGGCCGTCGGGCGCCAGGCCGCGCTGGCGGCTGAACTCGGTGAACATGCCGGGCGTGGACATCACCGTCACGCCGCCCGCCAGCGCCAGGTCGCACTCGCCGCCGCGCAGCGCCTGCGCGGCCAGGTGGATCGCCACCAGCGAGGAGGAGCAGGCGGTGTCCACGGTGATCGCCGGCCCCTCCAGGCCCAGCGCGTACGCGAGCCGCCCGGAGGCGACCGAGCCGAGCGTGCCGGTCAGCGCGTGGCCCTCGTACCCGGCGGGCGTCTCGTGCAGCCGCGGCCCGTACTCCTGCGGCATCGCGCCGACGAACACGCCGGTCAGGCTGCCGCGCAGGGCGGCCGGGACGATGCCGGCCCGCTCGGCGAGCTCCCAGGCGGACTCCAGCAGCAGCCGCTGCTGGGGGTCCATGGCGGCCGCCTCACGCGGGCCGAGGCCGAAGAAGGCGCTGTCGAAGGTGTCCGCGTCGTACAGGAAGCCGCCCTGGCGGGTGTACGAGGTGCCGGGGCGCTCGCCGTCGGGGTCGTGCAGGGCGTCGAGGTCCCAGCCGCGGTTGTCCGGGAACGGGCCGATGGCGTCGCGGCCCTCGCGCAGCAGCTCCCAGAGCTGCTCGGGGCTGTCCGCGCCGCCGGGCCAGCGGCCGCTGAGCGCGACGATCGCGATCGGGTCGTCCTCGCCGCCGCCGCTCTGCGGGCGGGCCGGCGCCGGGTCGCTGCCGGCCGGTGCGGCGAGGTGGGCGGCGACGGCACGCGGGGTCGGCCGGTCGTAGGTGAGGGTGGACGGCAGGGCGAGGCCGGTGGCCCCCGCGAGGCGGTCGCGGAACTCGACGGCGGCGACCGAGTCGAAGCCGAGGTCCTTGAAGGTGCGGTCGGGGTCGACCGCCTCCGGGCCGCTCTGGCCGAGCACGATCGCGGCGGCCGACCGGACGGCGGCCAGTGCGCCTTCCTCGCTCAGCCCGGTCCCGGCGGCCGGGACCGCCGGGCCTGCCGGGACCGCCGGCTCGGCCGGGACCGCGGCGGACCGTTCGGGGAGCGCCGCGGGTGTTCCGTCCAGCCACAGCCGGCGGCGCTGGAAGGGGTAGCTCGGCAGCGGTACGTGTCCGCCGCGCGGCCCGAACAGCGACGGCCAGTCGACCGCGCCGCCGCGCGCGTACAGCTCGGCGAGCGAGGTGTGGAACTGGCCGAGGCCGCCGTGGTCGCGGCGCAGGGTACCGGTGACGGCGGCCGCGCCGTCGGTGATCTGGCCGAGGCCGACGGTGAGCACCGGGTGGGCGCTGCTCTCCACGAAGCTGCGGTGGCCGTCGGCGAGGGCGGCGCGCACGGCGCTCTCCAGCTGTACGGTGCCGCGCAGGTTGCGGTACCAGTAGTCGGCGGTCAGTTCGGTGGTGTCCAGCCGTCCGCCGGTGACGGTGGAGAAGAACGCGGTGGCGGCCGGGCGCGGCCGGACGCCGGCGAGCAGGGTGGGCAGGGTCTCCCGCAGCGGCTCCACCTGCGGCGAGTGCGAGGCGTAGTCGACCGGCACCAGGCGGGCCCGGACGTCCTCGGCGCGGTACTGCCGGACCAGTTCCTCGACGGCCTCGCGGTCGCCGGAGACCACGGTGGCGGCGGGCCCGTTGACCGCGGCGACGCCGATCCGGTCGGACCACGCCGCGAGCCGTTCCGCGACCTGCGCGGCGGGCAGCGGGACGGCGGCCATCGCGCCGCGTCCGGAGCCGCCCGGCCCGGAGCCGGCCAGCCCGGCGATGGCCTGCGAGCGCAGCGCGACCACGGCCGCGGCGTCCGCGAGCGTCAGCGCCCCGGCGACGTACGCGGCGGCGATCTCACCCTGGGAGTGGCCGATCACCGCGTCCGGGCGGACGCCGGAGGCCCGCCACAGGGCGGCCAACGAGACCATGACGGCGAACAGCGCGGGCTGCACCACGTCGACCCGCCGCAGGTCGGGCGCACCGGGTTCGCCGCGCAGTACGGCGCTCAGCGACCAGTCGACGTGCGGGGCGAGCGCCTCCTCGACCGCGGCCAGTTCGGCGGCGAACACGGGTGCGGTGTCGAGCAGTTCGCGGGCCATGCCGTCCCACTGCGAGCCCTGCCCGGGGAAGACCAGGACGGTTCCGCCGCCGGGGTGGGCCCGGCCCTGGACCAGTCCGACGGCCTGGCCGCCCTCCTCCAGGGCGCGCAGCGCGGTCAGCAGCGCGGTCCGGTCGGCGCCGGTCACGGCGGCGCGGTGCTCGAAGTGGGTGCGGGTGGTGGCGAGCGCGCGCCCGAGGTCGGCCGCCCGGAGGTCGGTCCGCCGCTCGGCGAACTCCCGTATCCGGCCGGCCTGTCGACGCAGTGCCTCCGGGGTCCGGGCGGACAGCGGCCAGAGTCCCGGCCCGTCCGCGCCGGTCGGGGCCGCAGGGCCGTCGGGGGCGGCCGCGACCACCACGTGGGCGTTGGTGCCGCCGACGCCGAACGAGCTCACCCCGGCGAGCGGCGGCCGCTCCGGCAGCGGCCACCGCCCGGTCTCGGTCCGTACCCGCAGGCCCAGCCGCTCGAACGGGATGTCCGGGTTGGGGGTACGGAAGTCGAGGCTGGCCGGCAGCCGCCGGTGGTGCACCGCCAGCACGGTCTTCAACAGGCCGACGACCCCCGCGGCGCCCTCCAGGTGGCCGACGTTGGTCTTGGCCGAGCCGACCAGCAGCGGCTGTTCGGCGGGCCGGCCGGTACCGAGCGCGGCCCCGAGCGCGGCGGCCTCGATCGGGTCGCCGACCCGCGTACCGGTGCCGTGCAGCTCGACGTACCGGATCTGCCCGGGCGCCACCCCGGCCCGACGGACCGCCCGGCGGACGACGTCAGCCTGCGCGGTCGCGCTCGGCACGGTCAGACCGTCGGTGGCGCCGTCGTTGTTCACCGCGCTGCCGAGCAGCACCGCGTACACCCGGTCGCCGTCGGCCAGGGCCCGCGCCAGCGGCTTGAGCACCAGCAGCACGCCGCCCTCACCGCGGGCGTAGCCGTTGGCCCGGGCGTCGAAGGTGAAGCAGCGGTCGTCCGGCGAGAGCGCGCCGAACCGGTCCACGGTCAGGGTGGAGTCGGGGGCGAGGTTGAGGTTCACCCCGGCCGCCAGCGCGTACTCCGTCTCTCCACCGCGCAGGCTCTCGACCGCCAGGTGGACGGCCACCAGCGACGAGGACTGCGCGGTGTCCACGGTGAGACTGGGGCCGCGCAGGTCCAGCGCGTAGGAGACCCGGTTGGCGATGATCCCCCGGTTCAGGCCGGTCAGGGTGTGCCGGGAGATCTCGCCGGTCCGGGCGGTCAGCGCCGCGTAGTCGCCGCCGATCGCGCCGACGAAGACGCCGGTCCGGCTGCCCGCCAGCGCGCCCGGCACGATCCCGGCGTCCTCCAGCGCCTCCCACGCCAGTTCGAGCACCAGCCGCTGCTGCGGGTCGGCGGCGGCGGCCTCGGCCGGGGAGATCCCGAAGAACTCCGGGTCGAACCGGTCGACCTGGTCCACGTACCCGCCGGCCCGGGGCCGCTCGCCGTCAGCGAACCGCTCCGGCGGGAACACGCCGACCGCGCTGCCGCCCGAGTCGAGCAGCCGCCAGAACGCCTCGGGGTCCGCCGCACCGGGCAGCCGGCAGGCGGCGCCGACCACGGCCACCGCCTCCGGTGAGCCGGTGTCGAGCACGGACGGGTCGTGGGCTTCCAGGCGCGCCATGGTGAGTTCACTCCTGAGGGGAGGTCGGTTCCTTGCCCCTCAGCGTTCCGTGACGCTCCGTCCGGCGCCCCCCTAGGCAACCCCTGTCGAACCCCTAGCCGCCAGTTCGAGGTCCCGGTCGGGGCCGTCGCCGCGCCGGACCACCGCCGCCAGGTCGGCCCGGCGCCGCACCCCGAGCTTGCGGTACACCCGGGTGAGGTGCTGCTCCACGGTGCTCACCGTGACGTACAGCTTCCGGGCGATCTCCCGGTTGGACAGGCCGCGGGCGGCGAGTTCGGCGACCCGGCGCTCGGCGTCCGAGAGGCCCGTCGGAGCGGCGTCCCCGTCCGGGACCAGTGACAGGGCCGGGGTGCGCCGCAGCCGCCGGTCCGCCTGCCGGGCGCGGTCGGGGTCGCCGTCCGTACGGTGGGACTCGCTCAGGTCGGCCAGCGCGCCCGCCAGGTCGCCCTCGGCACCGGCTTCCTCCAGCAGGTCGACGGAGCGCTCCAGGAGCGCGGTGCGTTCCGCGTGGTCACCGGCGGCCGCCCGGATCCGGAGCGCCTGCCCGCGGATCCGCGCGTGGCCCGACGAGCCCGCCCGGGCGAGTTGCTCGTCCGCCAGTTCCGCCGCTGCCCGGCGCCGGCCCAGCGCGAGCTGTGCCCGGGCCGCACCGAGCCGCCACGGAGCGATCGCCGGCAGACGGTCCAGGCCCCAGCGCGCCATCGTGTCCCCGCACGCCCGGTAGGCCGCGAGCGCCTCCTCCGCGCGGCCGACGGCCAGCAGGTGCCCGCCGCGCGCGTACCGGTGGTGCAGGCCCGCCGGGGTCCGCTCCATGCCCTCCGGGACTCCGATCGCGAGGAACCGGGCCGCGTCCGCCGGCAGGCCGAGCGCGGTCCGGGCGGCCACCATGGTGGACAGCGGCAGGCCCACCGCGACGCCCCAGGCGTCCGGGGAGACCCGCGCGAAGGCGCTCCGGGCCGCCGCGTCCGCCGCCCGCAGATCGCCCTGCCGCAGCGACGCCTCCGCGCGGAGCGCGGACACCAGGGCCTGCCAGGTGGAGCCGCAGCGCGCGCCGGTGCGCTCGGCGAGCGGACCGCACCAGCGCACCGCCCGGTCCGCCCGGTCCGTGTACAGCAGCACCGTCAGGGCCGCGGTCAGCGACTCGGTGCCGCCGCTGCCGCCCGGGCGGCCCTCCCGCAGGATCAGTTCCGCCTGCACCGCGGCCTCGCCCGGTGTGACGGCCCCGGTCAGCAGGGAGGCCAGCAGCCGCATGCCCTCGGCCCTGCCCGCCGGGCCCTCCCCGGTCGGCCCGGGCAGCAGTGACGGGTACCAGTACGCCAGCCAGGCCCGCAGTCCGTCCGCCGACCCCGCGTTCTCCGGACGGGACTCGAACCGCTCCAGCGCCACCAACCCCTGGTCCGGGCGACCGTGCCAGAACAGGTGCCGGATCTCCTTCAGCTCGTGGCGCACCGCGCTCGCCGCGTCCACCACCGTCCCGGGCAGCGAGGGAACGCACCGGATCGCCGCCCCGCCGACCGGCTCGCCGCCGAGGGCGCGGCCACCCGCTCCCGGGGCTCCCGCTCCGCCGGGTTCCGGCGCCGGTGTGCCCCTCCCCTCGGGCGGCACCGGGTCGAGCACCCGCTCCGCGCCGCCGTGGTCCACCGGACCGCCGCGCCGACCGAATCGGTCCGGGCCGTCGAGCCGGTCCGAGCCGTCGGCTCGGTCCCTGTCGTCGAACCGTTCCAGGCCGTCAAGCCGTTCCGGGCCGTCGGCGAAGTCCGGGCCGTCGGCGAAGTCCGAACCGCTCCGCCCCCCGACGTGAACGCCGTCGACCCGCCCGGGAGTGTCACCCGCGGGCCGGCCGGCCTGCGCGGACGCCGGCAACCCCGACGTCCGCAGGTATCCCTCGGCCGCCCGCACGTGGCCGGCCACTTCGCGTGCCTCCGCGCCCGCAGCGTCCAGCAGCCCGCCCGCCCGCCGGTGGAGGCCCGCGAGGTCGGCCGGTGTCATGGCCGCGAGCAGGTCGCCGGCGGCCGTCGGATGGCGGAACCCGCCGTCGCGGAACAGCCCGGCGGCGTGCAGCAGGTACAGCGCACGGGGCAGCGAGTCCGTCGGCAGGAGCAGCAGCTCGGCCAGCAGGGCCGGGGTCGCGTAGGGCCCGAGCACCGCCACCCCGCGCGCGTACCGCAGCGCCAGCGGGTCGATGCGGTGCAGGCAGTGCATCAGCCCCCGCCGGTAGCCCTCGCCGACCACCGGCTCCTCGGGCGCACCGGCCCGCTCCTGGTCGTCCAGCAGGCTGTGGACGAGCAGCGGGTTGCCGCCCGTCAGGTCGAACGCCTTCGCCGCCAGGCCGGCCGCGGCGGAGCTGCCGAAGCGTTCACGGCACAGCTCGGCGACCAGCTCCGGCGAGAGCACGTCCAGCCTGATCTGCCGGTGATGGGGCTGGCGCGCCAACTCGACCTCGAAGAACGGGTTCGGCGGCGTCATGGTCTCGCGCGAGCTGAGCACGGTCAGCACGCCGAGATTGCGGGTGCGCCGGACCAGGTACAGCAGGAACTCCAGCGACTGGGGATCGGCGTCCTGGCGGTCGTCCACCGCGATCAGGACGGGCTTCCGCTCCGCGAGGGACCGGACCAGCCGGAACAGGCCCTCCAAGGTCGGCTGGCCCAGCCGCCCGTGCGCCCCCTCCGCGACGGCCGACCGCGGCCGCGTGCCCTCGATCGCGCCCTGGGACAGCAGGGCCTCCGCCGCGGCCGCCTCGTGCGGCTCGACCGGGGCGCTCTGCAGCAGTTGCCGGGCCAGGCCCAGCGGGAACTCCCGTTCCAGCGGCGAACCGGTGCCCATCAGCACCGTGACGCCCCGCTCCGCCGCCACGTCCGTGAACGTGTACAGCAGTTCGCTCCGGCCACTGCCCACCGACCCGTGCAGCGCGATCACGCTTCCGAGGCCGTCCGCACACCGGTCCAGCGCCTCGCGCAGGCGGCGGTACTCCGCTTCCCGGCCGGCGGGCAGCGAACCGGGAAGATCACGCGGGGGTCTCGGGGAGCCAGCAGACATCGATACTCCTGAAGCAGGCGCGCGAAAGGGCGGCCGCTGGGCGCTCCTCTGTCACGCGGGGTCGAGGCTTGACGACCTGGACGGACCGCGCGGGACACCTCTCGCCCGCCGATCCGTCGCCGTCAGCGACAGAGCGCGCTGGCCCGCCGCCGCAGGTCGACGTCGAGCCTGGCCACGAGCCGGAGGCCCACGACCCGTCGCCCGACCGCCCACCGCACCACGAACTTCTCCGTCCCGGCCCGACCGGGCCCGTCACCGCGCTTGCGGCATGACGCCATGCCACCAGGCTTATCCCCGGGGCACCCCACCGCAGTGTGGGGGTTGCCAGTCAGCCGGCCGGGGCCTGGGGGCTGACATTCTTCGCCGAATCGAGTCTACGAAGATCCGACAGATCCCGTCAATCGCCCTCTGGCGCCCCGTCAATCAGGCGGCCCGGCACAGCCCTGCGGCCCGCCCGGTCGCCGGGCGCGGGAGGTCGGTGAGGCGTCTTCAGGGCCGGCGTCCCCTTACCCCGCGGGTCAGCGCGCGGGGCCGGCGACGCCTGTTCGCCCGGGCGGGGAGGCGAGCTGTCGCGCCACTCCGGGGGGCACCGATCCGGGGTGCCGGTGGCGCCAGTACGGGTTGTCGAGCGGCAACTTGGCGCTGACGCGACCGTACATGCCGAACGTGGCGATGATCAGGCCCATGACGAAGCTGAAGACGACGTTGGGGATCCTGAAGGCCAGGACGTTGACGCCGGAGTCGAGCAGGGCGAGGTTGACGAACCCGCTCAGCACGAACAGGCCGCCCACCGCGATGTTGGTCGTCGAGGCGGTGTTGCCGCCGATCACGGCTCCGGTGATCAGGACCCCGGCGGTGGCGATCGAGATCAGGCTGAGCAGGCCGTTGCTCGACAGGCCCGCCACGCGCTCTCCGGTGGTGCTGAAGAACGCCAGGCCGTCGGACAGACCGAGGCAGCCGAAGACCAGCAGGGCGACGCCGCACAGGCCCGCGCCGGCCCGGTAGACCCGCGCGAGTCGGTGGTCGACGGGAAGCTCGTCGCGGAAGTCCATGACAGTTCTCCTTCGCGTATCCGGTATCCGGAGGCCGGTGCCTCCGGATTCCCACGTTCACCGGCCACGGAACCGTTCGACACTTGCAGCGATCACGCACCGTTTGGCGTGTCGCGTCGGTGCGACGAGGCGAGGTGCGACGAGGCGAGGTGAGACGAGGCGCACCCGTGGGCCGCCCGGGGGCGGGGCTACGACGGTGCGGGCGCCCGGGGAACGCCTCGCATGACGCGGACCAGCTGGTCGGCCGCCCGGTGCGGGCCGGCGGCCAGGACCTCGGCCCGCTGGGCGCCGGTGCCGTGCCCGCCGGTGGCCAGCAGGGCCCGGAGGGCGGCGCCGGCGGTCTCGGCGTCGAGGGTGTTCGGGTCGCGCGAGAGGCCGAGACCGGCGCGTTCGAGATCGTGGGCGATGGCGAACTGGTCGCTGGAGAAGGGCAGGACGAGCGCCGGAACGCCTGCCGTCAGGCACTCCGTGAAGGAGTTGTTGCCGCCGTGGTGGACCATCACGGCGGCGTGCGCCAGGAGCGCCTGCTGGGGCACGGACTCGGCGACGCACAGGCGTTCCGGCGACGCCGCCGCCAGCCACGGATCGCGGGCGAGCTCGTCGGCCCGGTCGCCGGCGGCGACGATCACCGACGCCGCGGTGCACTCGAGCGCCGCCCGGGTGACCGTCCGCAGGACGTCGTGGCGGGCCGAGAGGAAGGTACCGAAGGCGATCAGGACCAGTGGGCGCCCGCCAAGGGTCAGGCGGGCGACGGTGGTCTGCCAGCCGTCGTCGAGCCCGGTGCTCGCCGACTCCGCCGTGCAGTGACCGGCGTAGACGGCCACCGGGCCCGGCGGGGCGGCCGGGAGCCAGGGCAGCGGCGGGTAGTTGAACACCACGGCGTGCGGCGAGCAGAGCGCGAAGGCCCGTTGGGGCAGCGGCCGCCCGGGCGAGTGCCGCCGGACCACGTGGTGGAACGCCTCGGTGAACGCCCGGTCGTTCCCGGCCGCCGCGTCCCGCAGCCGCACGAGGTCCGCCGGCTCGGGACGGACCGAGTCGGGCCAGGCGTAGGGCAGTCCGAAGTACGCCTCCGGGCCGGCCGGGAGGTAGCTGGGGTGGCCGGGGCAGAACGTGGCGTAGGGCAGGTCCAGGCAGTGCATGGCCAGCGTCACCGGGTAGCTGAGCTGGTCCACCAGGTACCAGTCGGGGCGCGCCCTCCGGTCGAGGTCGCGGATCTCCGCGAGGATCCGGTCGGGGTCGGCGAGCAGGTCGTCCCGTCGGTGACGCGCCTGGGTGAGCAGGGCCGCGACGGCGCCGTCGCGGGTCGCGTCCAGGAACTCCCGGAGCCGTTCGGCTTCGCGGCCGGCCCGCAAGGTCCGTTCCGCGATGCCGTGGTTGGCGTTGCGGGTGACGGTGAGCTCGGCGAAGCCCAGGCCGTGGTCGCGGGCCAGGTCGGCGAAGGCCGGTGCGCAGGCCAGCGTCACGTCGGCCCCGGCGTCGCGCAACGCCGCGCCCAGGACGCTCAGCGGTGCGGCGTGCGAGCGGAACGGCGGGCTGACGACCACGACTCGAGGCACGGGATCCTCCGGTTCCGGCACGTTTCCGCGGTCGCCGGTGGCGACTGGGATCGGAGGTGCCGGTGCTTCCCGATGATGCCACGGGCCCCTCTCCGGCCCGACCGAGCGGCTTTTCGGAGCCCGTCCCATCCGCTCGGGGCCCCGGTTCCGAACCCGGGTGGCAGCGCCACCGAGGAAGGGCCCACCCCGATGCCGCGTGACACCTCCAGCCCGGCCGACCACATCAGCGCCGCAGACCCGGCCGTCCTCGACACGGTGGCCCAGTGGCGGCACCACTGGTGGAATCCCGGTGCGCCGGCGCCGGAGGGCGACGACCTCCTGTCGCTGCTCGCCCGGGCCGAGTACGGCCGCGGCGCGGACCGCCTCGGCACCCACACGCTCGCTCCCGACGACCTCCGGGCGGCCGAGCTGCGCCGAGCGGCGCGGGCCGGCACGGCGCACGACCCCCTGGCGCTGGTGACCGCCGCCGACGGCGACCCGATGCTGCGCAGCGCCCTCGCCGAGGCCTGGGCGGTCACCGTCGCCGCGGGCCACCGGAACCGTGCGAGCGCGGCGCTGCGCAGCAGGCTCCTGCCGCCCGTCGCCGCGGCGGAGGCGGCGTGCCTGCTCGACCTGGCGGAGGCGCACGGTCTTCGGCCGCTCACCGCCGCCGAATGCGCCACCCGCGCGCGCAGCGAGGACCGGTGGGAGCGGCACGCGGCGCTGCGTCACCTCTCCGGCCTGCCGGGCGGCCGCGCCCTGCTGCCGACGCGCCCGGCCACCTCCGACCCGTACGAGTCGCTGCTGCTGTCGGCCGCCTGGAACCGCGCTGAGCCGGGTGCCCCGCCGGGTGCCGGCTTCCGGCGGGCCGTTCGAGGCCTGCCGGCCCGGCCGGCGGCCGGCCTGGTCGCGGCCCAGTCGATGATGACGGGACACCTGAGCGAGCCCGGTGTGGGCCTCAGCGGCGGGATGAGCGTCCTGGTCGCCGGCCTCGGAGACGCCCTGGCGGCCACCCGCCGGGTCTCACGGGTCCTCACCGTCGTCCTGCTGGACGCCTCCCGGCTCCGCCGCGGCCGCCCGCTGGTCGAACGGATCGGTTCCGGTCACTGGGCGCTGGGGATCCCGGTGCCCGGCAGCGACCCGGTCGATCCGGCCACCGCCCTGTGCCTGCGTCCCGCCATCTCCTGGTGGGCGGCCCGCCTTCTGGGTCTTCCCGGCGCCGCACCGGACGTGGTGCACGCCCGCTTCGCCGACGACTGCTCGCTGGCCGTCGCCGACGCCGCCCGACGGTGCGGCTTCCGCTTCGTGTTCACCGCCACGCCCGATCCGCACCGCACCGTGGCCGAACGGCACCGGGGCGTGCCGGGGGCCTCGCGGAGCGAACCGGCGGCGGCCCTGCGCCTGGACCTGCACCGGATGTTCGTCGCCGACCAACTGGTCGCCCGTTCCGACCTGCTGGTCACCATCCCCGGGCGTAGCGGCGCCGACGACCTGTCAGCCCACTTCCCCCAGCTGCGGCCCGCACCGGGCACCCGGCGCATCGCCTCCCCTCCCGAAGGCATCCCGCCCTTCACCCCGCGACCCGGCGACGCACTGGTCGCCGACACCCTGCTCGGCCGGCTCTTCCGGGACGGCGGCCGCCCCGACAGCATCGACGCCTCGGCGCGCCGGATGCGCCTCATCCTCAGCGTCGGCCGCCTGCATCCCGTCAAACAGCAGGACCGGCTGGTGGAGGCCTGGCTCGGAGCGGAGCTGCACCGGTCGACGACGATGCTCCTGATCGGCGGATCGCCGACCGCCGCCGCCACGCCCGTCGAGCAGGAGATGCGGGCCAGGATCGCCGAACTCCTGTCCGGACACCCGGAGGCGCGCCGCCGCATCGCCCTGTGGCCCGCCCTGCCCAACCGCGGGGTGCGGATCCTCGAACGAGCCCTCGCCGCCGCGGACCGGGCCGGCCGCGCCCTGTACGTCTGCCCCAGCGCCAAGGAGGAGTTCGGCCTCGCGATCCTCGAGGCGATGGACTCCGGCCTCCCGGCGGCCGGCCCGCAGCGGGGAGGCGTCCCCCACTACATCCGCGACGGCGCCAACGGGTTCCTGCTCCCCACCGGCTCCACCTCCGCCCTCGCGGAGCGGCTGAGCGCGCTCGCCGACCTCACCGACACCGAGCTCGCCCGGGTCGCGGCCGCGGGCCGCCGAAGCGTGGCGACCCGCTTCTCGGCGTCGGCCATGGCGGAGTCCCTGGCGGCCGAGTACCACCGCCTCGTCGCCTCCGCCCCGTCTCCTGGTCGGACCCGGTAACCGGTTCGTGCATCCGCTGCCGCGAGCGGCTGTGGCACGCCCGCGCACTCGACGCCGGCGGCGGTCGTGTCGCGCCCAGTCGCGGCCCGGTCGCCGCACCGGGGCCCCGCCCCGGGATGGCGGACGTCGGGGCCGGGACGGGGAAGCCGCCACGTCGGGGCCCGCACGTTCGGCTGCGCGCGGTCACGGTGAGGCCGTTCGGGTGATCCGTGGCGGCCGCACCGAACCGGGCGGACCGCTGCGACGAAGTCCGAGTGCGCGTGCGTCCGACCCGAGTGGATCGCACGCGTGCGGGACGGGGCCCGGCCGGCCGGCACCTCGCAGGCCCCGTCCCCCAGCGCGGTCGTCGGAGAACGATCAGGACTGCCCGGCTTCCCCGGAGGGCGAGGCGGCCGCCAGCCGAACGCTCTCACGGGTCGGCCCAGCCCTGCGATCCGGTGTCGGCAGGCGGCCGCCGACGGACTCCGCGTGCTCAACGGCACGCGCAGTGGACGGCTTCCCGCGAAAGGGAGAGACGCCGATCGCGGCGTTCCGAAGCGGTTTTCCCGGTCGACCGGAAACGTCGTGCCGGCCGCCGCTCCGTGCGAAGCGGCGGCCGACAGCGCGGGGGTCAGGAGGCGGGCATGAGGACGGCGTCGACGATGTTCACCGTGGCGTTCGCGGTCCGCACGTTGCCGCGGCGCCACCGGACCGGGATCCGGACGGCCGGGTGGCTCCGAACAGGTCGAGCCCGGCGACACCGGCCGGGGCGGGACACGATGGCCGAGGAGGCGTGATGGGCGCGGACGGTGCGGTGGACGTCGTCGTGGTCGGTGCGGGCGTGGCGGGTCTGGCGTGCGCGCTGGACCTCGCGGCGGCCGGGCGGCGGGTGCGGCTGCTGGAGGCGTCGGACGGGGTCGGCGGGCGGATGCGGACCGACCGCGTGGACGGGTTCCGGCTGGACCGCGGGTTCCAGGTGTTCAACACCGGCTACCCGCAGGTCCGGCGCCGGTTGGATCTGCGGGCGCTGCGGTTGCACCGCTTCACTCCGGGCTTCCTCCTGGCCGGCTCGCGCGGCCGGTACCGGTTCGCCGACCCGCTGCGACGGCCCGACCTGGCCGCCGACCTGCTGCCCGGCCGGATGCTGCCGCTCCGGGACGTGGCCGCGCTCGGCCTGCTCGGGGCGCGCGACCGGCTGGTGCCCGCGTCCGTGCTGCGCGGCGGCCGGGACGTGTCGACGGCGGCCGCCCTGCGCGGTGCGGGGGTGTCCCGGCCGACGGTCGACCAGGTGGTGCGGCCCTTCCTGGCCGGGGTCTTCCTGGAGGACGCGCTGACCACCTCCAGCCGGGTCTTCCACCTCTACTGGCGGAGCATGATGCGCGGCACGCTCACCCTGCCCGAGGCCGGGATCGGCGCCGTGCCGGCCGCGCTCGCCGACCGGCTGCCGCCGGGGGCGGTGGAGTCGGGGGCGCGGGTCGCGGGCCTCGGCGAGCAGGGCGTGCTGCTGGCGGACGGCCGGGAGGTGGCGGCGCGCAGCGTGGTCGTCGCCACCGACCCGGGCACGGCCGCGACGCTCCTGCCGGGCCTCCCGGTGCCGCCGCTCCGCTCGGTGACGACCTTCTACCACGCGGCCGAACGCAGCCCGCTGGCCGAGCCGACGCTGCTGGTCGACTCGGACCGGCGGGTACTCAACTCGGTGGTCCTGTCCGAGGTGGTGCCGGGCTGCGCGCCGCCCGGGCTCTCCCTGGTGTCGACCTCGGTCCTGGGCACGGACGCCGACGAGGCCGGGGTCCGGGCCCGGCTCGCCGAGCTGTACGGATGCGACACCTCCGCCTGGCGGCCGCTCGCCGCGTACCCGATCCCCGGGGCGCTGCCGGGCATGGCGGCCCCGCACCCGCTCAGCCGCAGCACCCGCTGGACGCCCGGCCGGTACGTCTGCGGCGACCACCGCGCGACCGGCTCCGTCCAGGGCGCCCTGGCCTCGGGCGCCCGCGCGGCCCGCGAGGTGCTGGCCGACCTCGGGGCCGCTCGGGGCCCCGGCTGAGCGGCGCGGCCGTCATCGTCCGCCGCGCGGAGGTCCGTCCGCGGCCCGGGCGGCCCGTCGTACGGGCGTCGGCCCCCGCCCGGGTGTTCCGCCGTGCCGCCGGGGCCGGGCCCTCGCCGCGGCCGGCACCGCGGCCAGTCCGGCGACCGAGAGCAGGCCCAACCGACCGACACGGCCAGCGCCATCGCCCAGCGCCATCGCCCGGTGGCGGCGCCCCGGCAGGGTGCCGGTGAGCAGCGCGGCGTCACCGAAGTCGGCGGCGATCCGCAGGAGGCTCGCGGTTCGCAGGCTGCGGTCGTCGGGCGCGCACGCCATCGCGAGGCCGCAGACCGCGTCGCGCAGGCCGAGCGGCCGCGGGCAGGTCCCGACGGACCGGGGGACCGTGCCGTCGGCGCCGCTGAGCCCGGACGGCCGGGCCAGGACGGCGGGCCGGGCGGCGACGGCGAGGCCGTACCCGGCGGTCGCGGCGCCCACGGCCCGGAGCAGGGAGCGGTTCATCCTCGGTGACTCCGTCCGTCGGCGGTGGCGGCCCGGCCGGGAGGGCGGCCGTCCGGGCCGCGGGCGGCGCGGGCCCGGTCGGTGATGTTGCGGGCCATGTCGCCGAAGACCACCGAGTGGAAGAGGGCGACCGACCACCAGTAGGCGTGTCCGGCCAGTCCGCGCGGGTGGAACAGGGCTCGCTGGCGGTAGCGGGTGCCGCCGTTGCCGTCCGGGGCCACCGTGAGCTCCAGCCAGGCGAGGCCGGGCAGTCGCATCTCGGCGCGCAGCCGCAGCAGCCGGCCGGGTTCGATCTCCTCGACCCGCCAGAAGTCCAGCGAGTCGCCGACCCGCAGCCGGGCGGGGTCACGGCGGCCGCGGCGCAGTCCGATGCCGCCGACCAGGCGGTCGAGTCGGCCGCGGACCGCCCAGGCGAGCGGGAAGGAGTACCAGCCGTTGTCGCCGCCGATGCCTTCGACGACCCGCCACACGTCTTCCGGCGCGGTGGGCACCTGGAGTTCCTGGACGTCCTGGTAGAGGCTTCCACCGGCCCACTCGGGGTCGGTGGGCAGCGGGTCGCTGGGGGCGCCGGGGAGGCTGGCCGAGGACCAGCGGGTGGAGACCTCGGCGTCGCGGATCCGGCGCAGGGCGAGGGCGACGGCCCGGTGGAAGCCGATCGGGCCGTCCGGCGGGTCGGGCGACCACTTGGCGATGTCGTGCTCGGTGCGGACCACCTCGTGGCGCAGTGATTCGACCAACGGCCGGGCGATGGAGTTCGGCACCGGGGTGACCAGCCCGATCCAGTGGCCGGAGAGCCAGGGCGTGAGGACGGGCGTGGGCAGGATCAGGCGCGGCGGCAGCCCGGCCACCCGCGCGTAGCCCTGCATCATCTGACGGTACGTCAGCACGTCGGGGCCGCCGACGTCGAAGCTCCGGTTGACCTCGGGCGGCAGGTCGGCGGCGGCGACCAGGTGGCGCAGCACGTCCCTGACCGCGATCGGCTGGATGCGGGTGTTCACCCAGCGCGGGGTGACCATCACGGGCAGCCGTTCGGTGAGGTAGCGGAGCATCTCGAAGGAGGCCGACCCGGAGCCGATGATCACCGCCGCCCGGAGTTCGGCGGTGGGCACGCCGCTGTCGCGCAGTTCCCGGCCGACCTCGGCGCGCGAGCGCAGGTGCGGCGAGAGCCGGGCGGCCGGCACGCCGCGCGGGACGAGCCCGCCGAGGTAGACGATCCGGCGCACTCCGGCGGACCGGGCGGCGGCGCCGAAGTCCCGGGCGGCCCGCCGGTCGGTGGCCTCGAAGTCGGGTCCGGTCCCGAGCGAGTGCACCAGGTAGTAGGCGACGTCGGCCCCTCGCAGCGCCTCGGTGAGCGTCCCGGGCCGCGTGACGTCTCCCTTCGCGGTCTCCACCCCGGCCCGCCAGGGCTGGTCGCGCAGCCGTCCCGGGTCGCGGGCCAGGCAGCGCACCCGGTGGCCGGCGGCGAGGAGTTCGGGCACCAGGCGGCCGCCGATGTAGCCGGTGGCGCCGGTGACCAGGCAGGTGAGCGGTGCGGGCATGGCTTCCTCCCGGTCAGCCGAGGGCTCGGGCGGTACGGAGTCTGGCCGACAGTTCCTCCGGCGGCACCAGCGGCGCCGGGTAGCCGGGGGCGAGCAGCCACGGCCGGTGGATCGACGGGCCGGGGAGGTGGGCGAGTTCGGGCACCCAGCGGCGGACGTACGCGCCGTCCGGGTCGTACCGGTCGGCCTGCCGGAGCGGGTTGAGCACCCGGTTGGGCCGGGTGTCGGTGCCGGTGCCCGCCACCCACTGCCAGTTCAGCTGGTTGTTCGCGAGGTCGCCGTCGACCAGCAGCCGCAGGAAGTGCGCGGCGCCCTCCCGCCAGTCGTGGTGGAGCGTCTTGGTGAGGAAGCTCGCGGTGAGCAGCCGGGCCCGGTTGTGCATCCAGCCCTCGTGCTCGAGCTGGCGCATCCCCGCGTCGACGATCGGGTAGCCGGTGCGGCCCTCGCGCCAGGCGTCCGCCTCGCGCTCGTCCCGGTGCCACGCGCCCTCGCGGGTGCGGTAGTCGTGGCGGGCGACCGCCGGACGGGCGGCCAGCAGCTGGTGGTGGAAGTCCCGCCAGGCCAGCTGCCGGACGAAGGCCTCGGCGCCCGCGCCGCCGTGCGCGATCGCCCGCGCGGCCAGTTCGCCGGCCGACAGGCAGCCGAAGTGCAGGTACGGGGAGAGCCGGGAGGTGCCGTCGGCGGCGAGGTCGTCGTGCAGGTCGGCGTAGGAGTCGACGTCCCAGCGCCGCCACTGCGCGCGGGCGGCGGTCTCACCGCCGGGCGGCAGGGCGGGCGAGTGCGGACGGGCGGTGGGCAGCGCGGCGCCGCCGATGCCGTCCGGGGTCACGAGCCGCCGCGGCGCCCCGTGGACCGAGCGCCGCGGGGCCTGCTTCCAGGCCCGGTGGTAGGGGGTGAAGACCGCGTAGTGGCCGCGCCCGGCCGGGGTGACCTGTCCCGGCGGCAGCACGGTCAGCACCGCGTCGTGGACGGACAGCCGGCCCCCCAGCAGCGCCCGCAGCCGGGCCTCGCGGCGCCCGGCGAACGCGCTGACGCCCGCGGCCACGTGCACGCTGCCGGCCCCCGCCTCGGTGGCGACCCTGGCCGCCTCTTCCGCGGGGTCGCCGCGGCGCAGCACCAGCCGGGAGCCGATCCGGCGCAGCGAGGCGTCCAGGTCGGCCAGGCAGTCGGCCAGGAACGCCTGCCGGTTGGGGGCGGCGAACCCGACCGCCGCCACGTCCGGGTCCAGGACGAACAGCGGCACGACCTGATCGGCCGCCCGGTGGGCGGCGTGCAGGACCGGATTGTCGTGCAGTCTCAGGTCCTGGGTGAACAGCGCGACGGCGACGGTCACGGGGTGGTCCCCTCGGGTTCGGTGCGGCGCGCCCGGCCACGGGCGTCTGAACCCCGTTTCGGAGCCCGGCCGTGCACCGGATTGCCCCATTGTCCGTGCGCGCGGAAAGGGGCGCTCGCGGGGAGGCGCGCGGGGATGCTCGGGGCGGGCTCTCGGGGGCGCTCTCGGCGACGCCCGCCCGGCGAAACGATGCACAATGGATGCGAGTCGCCCCCTGCTGCGAAAGCGCTGCACGGTGGCCGCGTGACCACGAGCACCCGCGGACGACCCGTCCGGCACCCCGAGGCCCCGGTCGCCGTCCAGACCGGCGGCCGGGCGCCCGCGGCAGACCAGCCCGACCAGCCCGAGCTGATGGCCTCGGTGGCGCGTGGCGACCAGGACGCGTTCGCCGCGCTGTACGGCACGCTCGCCCCACCCGTGTACGGCATCGCGCTGCGGACCCTGCGCAGCCCCTGGCACGCGGAGGAGGTGACCCAGGAAGTGCTGCTGGAGGTCTGGCGCACGGCCGCCGCGTACCGGCCCGACCGGGGCACGGTGCTCGCCTGGGTGCTCACCATGGCCCACCGCCGCGCCGTGGACCGGGTCAGGTCGGCCCAGGCGGCCGGCGACCGCGAGGTCCGGGTGGCCCTGCGTGAGCCGACCGTCGGCGAATCCGTGGCCGACCAGGCCGAGCGGCTGCTCGACGGCCAACGCGTCCGCCGCGCGCTCGCCCGGCTCACCCGCGCCCAGCGCGAGTCGTTGGTCCTGGCGTACTACGGCGGCTACTCGCAACGTGAGATCGCGCAGTACCTGGATCTCCCGCTCGGTACCGTGAAGACCCGGATGCGCGACGGGCTCCACCGGCTGCGCGCCGCGCTCGACGACCGCGAACCGGCGGGGACGGCGACGGCGACGGCGACGGCACGGACTGCGTGATGGAGGCACCAGTGGCAACAGAGGCACCCGTGAGCGGACCCGACGCCGCCCGAACGGCACGGGCCGGCGAGTCGCCGGCCCGCCCGGCCGCGACGGGGCGGGCGAACGACCACCCCGAGGGCGCGGGCATGCCCACCGGAGCCGTCGCCCGGCATCTCGGGGTCTCCCCCACCACCGTCCGCTCCTGGGAGCGGCGCTACGGCATCGGCCCCGCCGACCGCCGGCGCGGCCACCACCGGCGGTGGAGCCCGTCCGACATCGCCGCCCTGGAGGCCATGTGCCGCCTCACCGCGCGGGGCGTGCCGCCGGCGGAGGCGGCCCGGACGGTGCTCGCCGCCCGCGACCGCCCGCCCGCCCCGCCCGCACCCGCCGCCGGGACCGGTGCCCTCGCCCCCGGCTCCCGTGCCCCGGGCCCGGGCGGCAGCCGCGCCCTGCACGTCGGCTCCGTCCGCCCCGAGTGCCGGGGACTGGCCCGGGCCGCCGTCCGGCTGGACGCCCCCGAGGTCGGCCGGATCCTCCAGGAGGCCGTCACCGGCCTGGGCGCCGTCGACGCCTGGACGGAGGTGATGCTGCCGGCGCTCCGCGCGGTCGGTCGCAAGTGGGCCTCGGACGGCGAGCAGTACGTCGAGGTCGAACACCTGCTCTCCTGGCACGTCGCCACCACCCTGCGGGCCGCCGCCGTCCGCCCCACCGCTCCGCGGGCCGTCCCGCCCGTGCTGCTCGCCGCGATGCCGAACGAGCAGCACACGCTCCCGCTGGACGCCGTCGCCGCCGGGCTGACCGAGCGCGCCCTGCCGTTCCGGATGCTCGGCGCGGCCGTCCCGCCCCGCGCCCTGCTGGACGCCGTCCGCCGGACCGGCCCCGGCGCCGTGATGCTCTGGGCCCAGAGCCCGCACACCACCGACCCCGAGCTGGTCCGACAGGTCGTCCGCACCGCCTGGGGCGCACGCGGCTCCCGCACCCACGCACTCGTCCTGGCGACCGGTCCCGGCTGGCGCCGCTCCGACCATCCGGAGGGCACCGCGGGGCCCCGCACCCTGCTCAGCGCCCTCGACCTGCTCGAACGAGCCGCCGCCGCCTGACCGCGCAGCGGCACCGGCCGCTCCCCCGGGACAACTGAGGGACAACACCAGGCAGTCGCGCCGAGGGCGGCTTCGGTGTCGCACGCCCGCACCGGAGCTGCCGCGCCGTCCCGCACGCGCCACGGTCGCCGCACCCCGTGAGCGGTCTCAACGCGGGACCCGGCCACGCTCTCACCTCCCCGACGGCCGATCAAGACGCTTTCGCGTCAAGGCGTACCGCCGATCACGCCATCCGCCTCGGTCTTTCCGGCGCCGGCGGCCCGAATTAACTCCCGCATCATGCGTCACAATGCACGTCCGCATCCCCAGGAAACCCGTGCCGTCACAGTCCGGTGGATCCGGCTTCAAATCTCGAGCACGCGTTTCACACATCGCCCCCTTCGGGCGGCCCCGATGCTCTAGATTGATTTCCGCTTCGCACGATTGAGTGCGAGGCGGACTCATGAGCTAAGGTCCTGCGCTGCGGTCAGCCAGTATTCGTGTACCCGGCGGCAGACGTGGGGCCGATGGATTCCTGGCGCCCGGGAGCGGGTTTCGAGTACGAAGAGCAACTGTCGACGGTTTCCCACGCACCTCGGGACTCCGGCGGGACGTGCGCGTCCGCCGGCGCCCGGGTGGGATGTTCAAGTAGCGCTGCAGCAGCCGGTTTGCCATTCGCGGGGGGCGGGCCCCCGGAGGTAGGAACAGCGCGGCACGGGAGGCGGGGCCTCCCGAGGGGAGGAACAGTGCGGGAGGCGCAGGCCTCCCGGGGGGAGGAACCGTGTGGAGCGAGCACGTCGAACCCACTCCCGACCTGGAGGGAGCCGTCAAGCAGGGGGAAGGTGAATTGGTCAGCCCGTTCGCACCGGCGCGGGGGCGTCCGATCAACGGGAGGGTCGGCAACGGGAGGATCGGCCGGTCCGAGATCGACTGGGAGCAGCAGTACCGCCGTACCGTGATCATCAGCGATACGGCGGCCACCGCCTTCGTGGTGGCGGCGATAGGCCGCTTCTTCGGAGTTCGGCACGCGGCCAACTGGCACGAGAAATGGGGAATTCTCGCCTTCGGCACCGAGCTGTTGGTGCTGGGAGCGCTTGCGATGACCCGGTCATGGGCTCCGGCTGTACTCGGTCAGGGCGCCGAGGAATTCCGCCGACTCGGGCGCTCCCTGTTCACGGCGGCCGTCATACTGGCGCTCGGCGGGATCGCGCTCACCTCGCACAACATCAAGCTCTGGATCTTCGTCGCGATTCCGGCGATCACGATCGTCACCATGACCGAGCGGTACCTGCTGCGCCTCTGGCTGCACAAGAGGCGGAAGGAAGGACGGTGCCTGCGCCCGGTGCTCGCCGCCGGGAGCCCGGCCACCGTGCGCGACCTGATCGCCCGGACGCGCAAGTTCCCGCACCTCGGCTGGCGGGTGGAGGCGGTGTGCACGCCGTACAGTCTCGGGCCCAACCGTGACCGGCTGGACGGAGTGCCGGTCGTCGGCCGGCTGACGGACGTCGCCAACCACGTCCGCCGCGACGGCTACCGCGTCGTCGCGGTCACGCCGGACCCGCACTGGTCGCCGGACCGGCTGCAGCGGCTCGCCTGGAACCTCGAAGGCGGCGACGCCGAGATGGTCGTGGCCCCCGTGCTGATGGAGGTGGCCGGCCCCCGGCTGCACGTCGACGCGGTGCTCGGGATCCCGATGCTGCGGGTCAGCATGCCGGCCTTCACCGGGGGCCGCCGGGCGGTGAAGGAGGTCGTCGACCGGCTGGGCGCCGCGGTCCTGCTGATCCTGTTCGCACCGCTGATGGTGCTCGTCGGGCTGCTCGTGCTGGTGGACAGCCGGGGCGGGGTCTTCTACCGGCAGCACCGGGTCGGCAAGGACGGCCGCCAGTTCACCCTGGTCAAGTTCCGCACCATGGTCGCCGGGGCCGACCGGGCGCGGGCCGAGCTGGCCGACCGGAACGAGGGCGCCGGCCTGCTGTTCAAGCTCCGCCGGGATCCGCGGGTCACCCGGGTGGGCGGAGTGCTGCGCCGGTACTCGATCGACGAGCTCCCGCAGCTGCTCAACGTGCTCACCGGCTCGATGTCGCTCGTCGGCCCGCGGCCTCCGCTGCCGGAGGAGTCCGCCGCGTACGGCCCGGACATCCGGCGGCGGCTGCTCGTCAAGCCCGGGCTCACCGGTCTGTGGCAGATCAGCGGACGCAGCGACCTGCCGTGGGAGGAGGCGGTCCGGTTGGACCTGCGGTACGTGGAGGACTGGTCGCTCGCCCTGGACGCGGTGATCTTGTGGAAGACGCTGCGTGCGGTGATCCAGGGGCAGGGGGCCTACTGATGGACGGGGGGCGTCGTCCGATCGACGCGCGGACGGCCGGCCGAAAGGGCCTGCCCGAGGGGAGGAACGGGTCATGAGGGTCAGCGTCCTGGGGCTCGGTTACGTGGGCTGCGTGTCGGCCGCGTGCCTGGCCAGCCTGGGGCACCAGGTCATCGGCGTGGACGTGAACCAGGTGAAGGTCGACCTGGTCAACGAGGGCAAGGCCCCGGTGGTCGAGGAGCGGATCGGCGAGCTGATCGCCGAGGTCGTGCGAGCCGGAGCGCTGCGCGCCACCGGTGACGTCCGCGAGGCGATCAGGGGCAGCGAGGTGTCGCTGGTCTGCGTGGGCACGCCGTCGGAGCCCAACGGCAGCCTGTGCACCACCTACCTGGAGCGGGTCACCGAGCAGATCGGTGCCGCGGTGGCCGAGCGGGGCGGGCGGCACACCGTCGTGTTCCGCAGCACGATGCTCCCGGGCACCTGCCTCGACCTGCTGGTGCCGATCCTGGAGAAGCACGTCGGCGGCACGGCCGGCGTGGACTTCGGGGTCGCGGTCAACCCGGAGTTCCTGCGCGAGGGCACGAGCGTGCGGGACTTCTTCGACCCGCCCAAGACCGTCATCGGCGAGCTCGACCCGGCGAGCGGCGACGTGGTCGCGGGGCTGTACGAGGGGCTGCCCGGCGAGGTGTTCCGGGTGCCGGTCCCGACGGCCGAGGCGATCAAGTACGCGGACAACGCGTTCCACGGCCTCAAGATCGGCTTCGCGAACGAGCTGGGCGCGGTGTGCCGGGCGCTCGGGGTCGACTCGCACCAGGTGATGGACGTGTTCCTGGCCGACCGCAAGCTGAACGTCAGCCCCGCCTACCTGCGGCCCGGCTTCGCCTTCGGCGGCTCCTGCCTGCCCAAGGACCTGCGCAGCCTGGTCCACGCGGCGCGGCGGGCCGACGTCTCGGTGCCCATCCTCTCCCACGTGCTGCCCTCCAACTCCGACCACCTGCAGCGCGCGGTGGAGCTCGTCGAGGGCACCGGCAAGCGCCGGGTGGGGCTGTTCGGCCTGTCCTTCAAGCCCGGCACCGACGACCTCCGCGAGAGCCCGCTCGTCGAGCTGGCGGAGAGGCTCTTCGGCAAGGGCTACGACCTGCGGATCTACGACCCCAACGTGAACCTCTCCCGGCTGCTCGGCGCGAACCGCGAGTACATCGAGACCAGGCTGCCGCACCTCGCGCAACTGCTCGCGGAGTCCGTCGACGAAGTGCTCGACCACGCCGAGGTGTGCGTGGTCGGGACCAGGGACCCGGCCGTGCTGTCGGCGCTGCCGCACGGCGACGGCCCGGTGATCGTCGACCTCGTCCACCTTCCCGACGCGGACGCGCGCCGGACCGAGCCGGGGTACGTGGGCCTTGCCTGGTGACACGCCGTTCGATGACACAGCGTTCGATCACGCAGCGCTCGATGACACCGCGCTCGGTGGAACGGGCCCCGGCGGGCGGGGCCGGCGCGCGCTGATCCTGGTGGAGAACCTGTCGGTGCCGTTCGACCGGCGGGTGTGGCAGGAGTGCCTGACGCTGCGCGACGCGGGCTGGACGGTGGACGTCATCTGTCCCCGGGGAAGCAAGCGGGACACCGAGCCGGAGGCGGTGATCGACGAGGTGCGGATCCACCGCTACCCCTTGCGGGCCGCCACCGGCGGGCCGGCCGGCTACCTGCGGGAGTACGGAACGGCGCTGTGGCACACGCTCCGGCTGGCCCGCCAGGTCGGCCCGGTCGACGTCGTCCACGCCTGCAACCCGCCCGACCTGCTGTTCCTGCCGGCCCTCTGGCTGAAGCGGCGCGGCGCGCGGTTCGTGTTCGACCAGCACGACCTGGTGCCCGAGCTGTACCTCTCCCGGTTCGACCGCGGCCAGGACCTGCTCTACCGGGGCGTGTGCGCGCTGGAACGGCTGACCTACCGGGCCGCGGACGTCGTGATCGCCACCAACGAGAGCTACCGGGACGTCGCGCTGCGCCGTGGCGGGCGGCGGCCGGCGGACGTCTTCGTGGTGCGCAGCGCGCCCGACACCGAGCGGTTCAAGCCGGTGCCGCCGGAGCCGGAGCTGAAGCGCGGCAAGCCGCATCTGCTGTGCTACCTGGGCGTCATGGGTCCGCAGGACGGCGTCGACTACGCGCTGCGGGCGCTGGCGAAGCTGCGCGACGAGTGCGGGCGGACCGACTGGCACGCGGTGTTCGTCGGGGCGGGCGACACCTTCGACGCGATGGTGGAGCTGTCCCGGCGGCTCGGGCTCGCGGACCGGGTGGAGTTCACCGGGCGCGTGCCGGACGCCGACCTGGTGCGCTACCTGTCCACCGCGGACGTGTGCCTCTCCCCCGACCCGTGCAACCCGCTCAACGACGTGTCGACCATGAACAAGGTCCTGGAGTACATGGTGATGGGCCGGCCGATCGTCTCCTTCGACCTGCGCGAGGCGCGGGTCTCGGCCGGGGACGCCGCCGTCTACGCGCCCGGCGACGACGAGGCCCGGTTCGCCGAACTCATCGCGGAGCTGCTGGACGATCCGGAGAAGCGGGCCTGGATGGGCAAGTCCGGCCAGGAACGGATCAACGGGCCGCTCGCCTGGCGCAACTCCCAGCGCGCGCTGCTGGCCGCCTACGAGGCCGCCTGCCGTCACCGCGCCCCCGGCCGTCCCGGGAAGAGGCCGCGCCGTTGAACGACGAAGCCATACGCCTGGTCACGATCGGTCGCATCCTCCGTCGGCGCTGGCGGCTGCTCTCCGTCCTCGCCGTGCTGGGTGCGCTGGTCGGCTACGGCGCGTCCGTGCTCTTCCCGCCGCGCTACACGACCTCGGCCTCGGTGCTGCTGCCGGGCGCGTGGCAGGACCGCGAGCTGATGACCCAGGCGCAGATCGCGACCAGCTCGGTGGTCCTCGACAAGGCCGCCGCCACGCTCGGCTGGGCCGGGGTCGACGGCACCGACCTGCTGGAGCGGGTGACCGCCACGGCCGCGGACGGCAACATCGTCAAGATCTCGGGCACGGCGGAGACGCCGGAGCGCGCGCAGCAGCTGTCCGACCAGGTGGCCCAGCAGTTCGTCGCGTTCGCCGCGCGGATCAGGGGCGACGGCGGCACCACCCCCGAGGCGGCACAGCCGCAGGCCCTGAAACAGCTGGTGGCGCAGGCCAGCCGCCGGATCACCGAGCTGGCCGACGCGGCGAACCCGGGGCAGACCGTGGAGAGCGTGCAGACCCGTACGGAGCTCGCGAAGCTGCGCTCCACGCTCCAGGAGGCCGTCAACAAGCTGGACCAGGTCGACCCGGCGGCCGGCCGGGCCACCATGATCGTCATGGGGGCGGCCGCCCGGCCGACCACCGCGGCGGCGCCGACGCGGACCCAGCTCGTCGGCGCCGGGGCGCTAGCGTTCGTCCTGCTCGGCGTCATCGGCCACCTCACCGCCGCCCGGGCGAGCCGCCGGCTGCGGACCGAACCGCAGCTCGCCGCGGCGCTGGGGGCGGAGATCCTCGGCACCGTCGACGTCCCCGGCGACCGGTCCGCGTCCCGGCCGAAGGGTGGTGGCCCGCGGGCCCGGATCCGCCGGCTGCTGGGCACCGACGTCCCGTGGGACCTGCCGGCCCCGCACGTCTCCGGCGACGAGGCCAGCCGGCGGGTCCGCTACCGGCGGGTCTGCGCCCGGCTGCGGGACCAACTGCCCGGCTCCCGGCAGCTGCTGCTCGTCGTCCCGGACGGTGACGAGCCGGCCCGCCGGGCCGCCGAGCAGCTCGCCGCCGAGGCGGGGGGCGACCCCGCGCTGCGGGTGGTGGACGTCCCGGTGTCCCGGCCGCTGGTACCGGACCGTGACGGCGAGTCCGGTGCCCTGGTCGTGCTCAGCGCGGGCAGCCGGACCGAGGCGGAGCTCGGCGGCATCGCCGGGGCGTGTGCGGACGCCGGGCACGAGCTCGTCGGCTTCGTGGTCGCCGGCCCGGTCCGGCCCCGGCCGAAACGTTCCACCGGTCAACCGGGGGGCACCGGTCAACCGCAGGACACCGGTCAACCGCGGGACACCGGTCGACCGCAGGACACCACCAAGGCACCCGCGCTGGCGGGCGGAACGACACGGGGAGAGGCTCGGGGTGACGACGAGTAGCACGTCTGATTCGTCGGCCGCCACTCCCCTGCTGGACTTGCAGGCACTGGTGGTCGCCGTGCGCCGGCGGCGCCGCTTCTGGGGCGCCCTGGCGCTGCTCGGGCTGCTGGCCGGCGCGGCGCTGGCGGTCCTGAAGCCGGCACCGCCGAGCGCGGTGACCACGGTGCTGGTCGCCCACCAGGAGGACCAGCCGAACGACTCCGGAACGCTGATCCGCACCGACGCCGGCCTGCTGCAGACCACCGGGATCGCCGGCGCGGCCCTGAAGTCCCTCGGGTCCGCGGCGGACCCGGCCGAGTTCCTGAAGGACTACGCGGGCCTCGGCCTGACCAACAACCTGCTCCAGATCACCGTGACCGGCCGCAGCGACGAGGAGGCGGTGGCCCGGGCCAAGGCGCTGGCCGACGCGTTCATCGCGGACCACGTGCGGCGCAGCAGGGAGGCCGCGGACGCCGAGGCCAAGGCCCTGCTGGACCAGCGGGACCGGATGCAGCAGGAACTCACCCAGGTCAACCAGCAGATCGGGAGCGGACCGCAGCAGGCCGGGGCCAAGGAGTCCGCGCGGCTGGAGGCGCTGTACGCCACCCGGGCCGACCTCACCTCGCGGATCGCCGACTTCAGCCGGCGCGCCGCGGAGGCGCAGATCGGCACGCCCCGGGTGATCGCCGGCACCCAGATCGTCGACGCCCCGCGCGCGGTGCGGCAGTCCCTGCCCATGACCGCCGCCACCAACGCCGCGGTCGGGCTCGTCCTCGGGCTCGTCCTCGGACTCACGGTGACCGCGATCGGCGCGGTGGTGGCGGACCGTCCGGTGCTGCGCCGGGAGGTCGCGGCGCACCTCGGCGCCTCGGTCATCGCGGAGCTGCGCGGGGTGCCCCGCGGACCGGCCGGACGCTGGCGGCTCCCCCGGACCCGGACGGCCCGGGCCAGGCTCAGCACGACCCTGGCGCGCACCGTGCGCGGCTCCACCGGAGCGGTGTCGCTGCTGGAGCTGGGCTGTGCGCGCAGTACCGGCGCGATCGCCCTGGAGCTCGCCGGGGCACTGGCGCAGGAGGGCCCGGTGGTCGTCGTCGACGGGCTGCCCGGCCAGCAGCTCGCCGACCGCCGCACGAAGGCGGGCGGCCCGACCGTGGTCCCCGCCGAGCGGGCCGCCGAGGTGCCGCCCGGGGAGCGGGTGATCGGCGTCGGCTCGGTGGCGCCCGGCACGGCGTGGACCGACCTGCGCCACCTCGGTACCCGGACCGTGCTCGTGGTCCGGGCCGGCCACGGCAGCGCCGCCTGGCTGCACACCGTGGCGCGGCAGCTCGCCGACCAGCGCATCCGGGTGCTCGGGGTGGTGCTGGTGGACCCCGATCCGCGCGACCGGACCGACGGCACGCTGTGGGAGCGGCCGTACTCCGCGACCCGCGGCCGGTACGAGCGGCCGCCCCGGCAGAACGGCCCGAACGGCCCGAACGGCCCGAACGGCCCGAACAGCCCGAACGGCCAGAACGGCCAGAACGGGGCGGCCCGGCGGCGGATCGGGCCGACGACGGTGTGGACCACACCGGTCCCGGACGACGACCAGGAGGTGCGTTAGGACATGTGCGGCATCGCGGGCACGTACCGGTGGCCGGACGGCAAGGTCGTGACCGACCTGCTCACCGACACCCTCGCCCACCGCGGTCCGGACGGGGCGGGCCGGTACAGCCACCCCGTCGGTGACGGTGAGGTGCACCTGGGGCACCGCCGGCTGGCCATCGTCGACCTGTCCGGGACCGGCGCCCAGCCGATGGCCTCGGACGGCCTCGTCCTGACGTACAACGGCGAGCTGTACAACGCGCCCGAGCTGCGGGCCGAACTGGCGGCCGCCGGGGTGCGCTTCCGCGGCACGTCCGACACCGAGGTGCTGCTGGAGGCCTGGCGGCGCTGGGGCACGGACTGCCTGCCCCGGCTGCGCGGCATGTTCGCGTTCGGGGTCTTCGACGAGCGGACCGGTGACCTGGTGCTCGCCCGCGACCAACTCGGCATCAAGCCGCTCTTCCTGGTCCGGCGCGGCGAGGGCCTGGTGTTCGCCTCCGAGCTCAAGGCGCTGGCCGCCGCCACCGGCGGGTCGCTGGAGGTGGACCCGGCGGCGTTGGTGGCCTCCCTGCTGTACTACTGGGTGCCGGACTCCCGGTGCGCGTTCCGCGAGGCGGAGAAGCTGCCGCCGGGGAGCTGGCTGCGGTGCAAGCCCGACGGCCGGGTGGAGCGCGGCCGGTTCTGGCACCTGCGCGAGGTCGCCGCCGAGGGCCGGGAGCGGGCCCGCGGCGGCGAGCTGCCGGACCTCGCCGCCATCGTCGAGGAGTCGACCCGGCGTCACCTGCTCTCCGACGTCCCGGTGGCGACCTTCCTCTCCGGCGGGCTGGACTCCAGCTACCTGACCGCGCTGGCGGCCCGGGACCGGCCCGGGATCTCCGCCTACACCATCGGGTTCCGCGCCGAGGACGCCAGGTTCGAGGCGATGCCGGACGACCTGCGCTACGCCCGGCAGGTGGCCGAGCGGTTCGGCGTCGACCTGCACGAGATCGAGATCGCCCCGGACGTGCTCGACCTGCTGCCGAAGATGACGTTCCACCTGGACGAGCCGATCGGCGACCCGGCCGCGATCAACACCTTCCTGATCTGCTCGGCCGCCCGGGAGGCCGGGGTCAAGGTGATGCTCTCGGGGATGGGGGCCGACGAGCTGTTCGCCGGCTACCGCAAGCACCTGGCGAACCGGCTCGCGCTGCGCTACCAGCGCGTCCCGCGGCCGCTGCGGCGCGGCGTGTTCGCGGCGGTGGACCGGCTGCCGGTCGCCACCGCGAGCCGGGGGTTGCGGTCGGTGCGCTTCGCGAAGCGGTTCCTCTCCTTCGCCGAGCTGCCGGAGGAGACGGCGTTCCGGCGCAGCTACACCATGTACGACCGGGCCGAACTGCTCGACCTGGTCGATCCGGACCTGGCCGGGACGGTCGACGACGTGCTGACCGAGCACGCGGACGTCTACCGGGACAACGACCTGGACGACTTCGTCAACCGGATGTGCCTGGGCGACGCCCGGATGTTCCTGCCGGGCCTGAACCTCGCCTACACGGACCGGTCGAGCATGGCCGCGTCGACCGAGGTGCGGGTGCCGTACGTGGACGTCGAGGTGGTCAGGGCGGCGTTCACGGTGCCCGGCGACCGCAAGATCGTCGGACGGCAGGGCAAGGCGGTCCTCAAGGAGGCGGCCGCCTCGGTCCTGCCGCGGGAGATCGTGTACCGGCCCAAGGGACTGTTCAGCGCCCCGCTGCGGGCCTGGATGAGCCGGGACCTGGCACCGCTGGTGCGCGAGGTGATCAACGACGGCGAGCTCGTCCGTTCCGGGTTCCTGCGCCGGGACGCGCTGGCGCGGCTGGTCGCCGAGGACGCCGCCGGGCAGCAGGACTACTCCAAGCACCTGTGGCACGTGCTGACCCTCGAGTACTGGTACCGCGGCGCGACCTCCGGCTCCGGCCGCGGCGCCCACTGACGGCATGACGGCATGACGGCTCGACAAGGAGACTTCGGGTGAAGCAGGTTGTGCAGAACTACAAGAGCGGCGAGCTGTCGGTGATCGACGTGCCGGTGCCGGGAGGCAAACCGGGCGGCGTGCTGGTCCGCAGCGCCTTCTCGCTGATCTCCACCGGGACCGAGATGATGAAGGTGTCCGAGGCCGGCATGTCGATGGTGGGCAAGGCCCGTTCCCGTCCGGACCAGGTGGCCAAGGTCATGCAGAGCGTGGCCACCAACGGGCTGCCCGCCACCTACCGCAAGGTGATGGGCAAGCTGGACTCCTACACGCCGCTGGGCTACTCGCTGTGCGGGGTGGTCGAGCAGGTCGGGGCCGGCATCGACGACGTGAAGGTCGGCGACCTGGTGGCCTGTGCCGGCAACGAGCACGCGCTGCACGCCGAGCTGAACTGGGTGCCGAAGAACCTCTACACCCCGGTGCCGGACGGCCTGGCGCCGCGGCACGCGGCCTTCGGCACCGTCGGGTCGATCGCCCTGCAGGGCGTCCGCCAGGGCGAGCCGCAGCTCGGCGAGGTGGCCCTGGTCATCGGCCTCGGGCTGATCGGGCAGCTGGTGGTGCAGCTCCTCGCCGCCTCGGGAGTGCGCGTCGTCGGGGCCGACCCCGATCCGGCGCGCTGCGAGCTCGCCGAGCGCCTGGGCGCCGTGGCCTGCGGCGATCCCGCGTCCACCGCCGTGGCGGCGGCCGTCGCGGAGCTCACCGGCGGTCACGGCGTGGACCAGGTGTACCTGGCCGCCGGCGGGGGCAGCAACCAACCCGTCGAGCTGGCCGCCGAGTTGAGCCGGGACCGCGGCCGGGTCGTCGACATCGGCAAGTGCCGCCTGGACCTGCCGTGGAACGCGTACTACGAGAAGGAGCTCGACGTCCGGTTCTCCCGCTCGTACGGCCCCGGCCGCTACGACCCGGAGTACGAGCTCGACGGACGGGACTATCCGATCGGCTACGTGCGGTGGACCGAGCGCCGCAACCTGGCGTGCTTCCTCGACCTGATGGCCCGCGGCCGGGTCGACGTGGACCCCCTGATCTCCCACACCGCCGACTTCGGCGACGCCGTCGAGACGTACCGGCGGCTGAAGGACGGCGAGTTGAAGGCCGTGACCGTGCTGTTCCGCTACCCCGACGCCGCGGGCGACGAGAAGGCGCAGGCCCCGGCGGTGACGGTGCCCGCGGTGCGGCGCGGCGACCGCGCGCCCGGCCCGACGCGGTCCGCTCACGCGCCGGTGCGGCTGGCGTTCGTCGGCGCGGGGAACTACGCCTCCTCGATGCTGCTGCCGCACCTGGCCCAGCGCGACGGCGTCACGCTGTCCACCGTGGTCACCACCACGGCGCTGTCCGGGGCCAACGCGCAGCGCAAGTTCGGCTTCGCGCGGGCGACCACCGACCTGGACGCCGTGCTCGGCGACCCGGCCGTGGACGCGGTGTTCGTGGTCACCCGGCACAGCTCGCACGCCGAGCTGACCCGCAAGGCGCTGCTGGCCGGCAAGACGGTGTTCGTGGAGAAGCCGCTGGCCCTCACCGAGGAGGAACTGGCGGGCGTGCTCGCGGCGGTGGAGGAGTCCGGCAACGACCGCCTCCAGGTGGGCTTCAACCGCCGGTTCGCGCCGCTGCTGCGCGAGGCCAGGAGCCGGTTCGGCGCCCGGACCGGTCCGGCGAGCCTGCGCTACCTGGTCAACGCGGGCCGGCTGCAGCACGGCAGCTGGTACCTCCACCAGGGCACCGAGGGCTCGCGGTTCGCCGGCGAGGGCGGCCACTTCATCGACACCGCGAGCTGGCTGCTGGGGGCCGACCCGGTCTCGGTGTACGCCGTCGCCCCGGCCGGCAACGAGGACCTCCAGGTCGTGCTGCGCTACCCGGACGGCTCCACCGCCACCCTCAGCTACCTCACCAACGGCGCGCCGGGCTTCCCCAAGGAGACGCTCGACCTCGTCGCGGACGGCAAGGTGCTGAAGCTCGACGACTTCGTCCGCGCCTCCGTGTACTTCGCAAGCGCGGCCGGCCGCAAGCGGTGGGTCAGCTCGCGGCTGCCCAAGGCCCGGGACAAGGGCCAGTCCGCCGAGCTGGCCGCGTTCGTCAAGGCCGTGCGGACCGGCGGGCCGATGCCGGTGCCGCTGGAGTCGCTGGTCGCCACCACGGCGGCCACCCTCGCCGCGCAGGCCTCCCTGGGCGCCGGCGCCCCGGTGACCCTGGCGAGGTCGCTGTGACGATGAGCGCGGGCTGGTACCTGCGCCGGCTCTCCCGGATGGGGCCGCAGGAGGTCGGCGGACGGATCGGCGACGCGGTGCGCCGGCGGCGCTGGCGCTCGGCGCCGCCGGACGGCCCGCGGGTGACCGGCGCCCGGTTCACCGCCGTGCTGCCCGCCGGGGCGATCGCCGCGGTGCCGGAGGACGCCGCGAAGCGTCTCCTCGCCGAGGCGGACCGGCTGATGGACGGACACGCCGAGTTCTTCGGGGTGGAGCGCGACGACCTGGCCGACCCGGACTGGTGGCGGGACCCGAAGACCGGGCGCCGGGCCCCGGACGGCTACGCCTTCGACGTGCCGTACCGGGACGAGGACGCGGTCGGGGACGTCAAGCAGATCTGGGAGCCGTCCCGGCACCAGTACCTGACCGTGCTCGCCACCGCCTACGCGGTCACCGGGGACGAGCGGTACGCCGAACGGGTGGCCGAGCACCTGCGGTCGTGGTGGGCGGCCAACCCGCCGCTGCGCGGCGTGCACTGGATCAGCGGCATCGAGCTGGGCATCCGGCTGCTCTCCTGGGTGTGGGTGCGCCGGCTGCTCGACGGCTGGCCGGGCGCCGCCGACCTGTTCGAGGGCAACCCGGTGGCGCTGCACCAGATCTGGCACCACCAGCGCTGGCTGGCCGCCTTCCCCAGCCGGGGGTCCTCCGCGAACAACCACGTGATCGCCGAGGCCGCCGGGCAGTTCGCCGCGGCCTGCGCGTTCGACTGGTTCCCCGCCTCGGCGCGCTGGCGGTCCGCCGCGCTGAAGTCGCTGGAGCGGCACCTGCGCGCCAACACCTTCCCGTCCGGCCTCAACCGCGAACTGGCCACCGAGTACCACGGGCTCGTCCTGGAGCTCGGGCTGGCCGCGGTGGCCGAGGCGGACGCGGCCGCCGTCCCGGTCCCCGGGACCGTCCGGCTGGTCCTGCTGCGGATGACCGACGCGCTGGCGGCCGTGGTGGACGACCGGCTGCGGCCCCCGCGCCAGGGGGACGCCGACGACGGGCACGGGCTGGTGCTGGACGGCGCGGGCACCGACCGCTGGGCCTCGCTGCTGGCCACCGGGGAGGCCGTGTTCGGCCGGCTCCCCTGGTGGCCGGAGGTGACCGGCACCGATCTGCGCACCCCACTGCTGGCCGCGCTCCTGCGGCCGTACGCGAAGGACGGAACCGTGACCCGCCCGGCGCGCCGGCCGGTCCACTTCCCCGACGCCGGGATGACCGTCCTGCGCGGCGGCGACGGGATCTGGTGCCGCTGCGACGGCGGCCCGCACGGGTTCCTGTCCATCGCCGCGCACGGCCACGCGGACGCGCTGTCCGTGGAGGTCCGGCACGACGGGGTCGACGTGCTCGCCGACCCGGGGACGTTCTGCTACCACGGGCAGCCCGAGTGGCGGCGGTACTTCCGCTCCACCCTGGGCCACAACACCCTGGAGCTGGACGGCACCGACCAGTCCGTCTCCGGCGGCCCGTTCCTGTGGACCCGGCACGCCGGGAGCCGCGTGCTGGTCGCGGACACCTCCGACCCGGCGGTGGCCCGCTGGTGCGCCGAGCACGACGGCTACCGGCCCTCGGTGCACCGCCGCCGGGTGGAGCTGACCGCCGCGAGCCGGGAACTGCGGATCCTCGACGAGGTGCGCGGCCCGCGCCGGCCGGTGCGGCTGGCGTTCCACCTCGGCCCGGCGGTCACCGCCGAACTGACGGGGAACCGGGCGGTGCTGCGCTGGACCGCGGACGGCGAGGACCGCTCCGCCGTGCTCGACCTGCCCGGCGAGCTCTCCTGGCGGGCGCACCGCGGCGCGACCGAGCCGCCACTGGGCTGGTACTCCCCCGGCTTCGGCCGCAAGGTGCCCGCCACCACCCTGGTCGGCACCGGCTTCACCGACGGCACGCGGGGGTTCACCACCGTGCTCGGGTTCCAGGGCTAGGGGGAGCGGGTGCGGATCGCGAGGCGGCTGCGCGGGGCGGCGGTGCTGGCACTGGCCCTGCTGGTGGCGACCGGCTGTACGAGCACACCGGACGGCGCCCCGGCGGGGCCGACCGCCACGCCGTCCGGGCAGCCCGCGCCGGTGGCCGTGGCCCGGGTGTGCGACCACCTCGCGGAGGGGCCGACGACGGCGCCGGCGGGCGCGGTGACGGTCGACCCCGCGGTGGTCGACGACCTGGCCGTGAAGACCAGGAACAGCCCGCCGCACACCACGTTCTGGCTCCTCCCGGGCACCCACACCCTCGAACCGGACCGCTACGCCCAGGTCATGGCCAAGGAAGGGAACACCTACCTCGGCGCGCCGGGCGCGGTGCTCGACGGTCGGAAGACCAACAACTACGCGTTCAGCGGCACCGCCCCCGACGTCACCATCCGCTACCTGACCGTGCAGGGCTTCGTCGCGCCGCACGACGAGGGCGTGGTCAACCACGACATGGCCGACGGGTGGGTGATCGAGCACACGACGATCCAGCGCAACTCCGGCGCCGGGCTGATGGCCGGCGCCCGCCAGCAGGTCCGCGCCAGCTGCCTGCGCGAGAACGGGCAGTACGGCATGAACGCGTACAAGACCGGTGACTCCATCAAGGGCCTGGTGGTCGAGGACAACGAGGTGGTCGGCAACAACACCGACGACTGGGAGCGGCGGGAGCCGGGCTGCGGCTGCACCGGGGGCATCAAGTTCTGGGCCGTCGACGGCGCCGACGTCCGCGGCAACTGGGTGCACGACAACCGCGGCACCGGGCTGTGGGCGGACAACGACAACAACGACTTCCGCATCGAGCGCAACGTGCTGGAGGGCAACGACGGTGCCGCGCTGATCTACGAGACCAGCTACAACGCGGTCGTCCGGGACAACACGATCCGGCGCAACAACTGGGTCGAGGGCCGCCGGCACGCCGCCGAGGGCGACGACTTCCCGCACTCGGCCGTCTACCTGTCGGAGGCCGGCGGCGAGCCGCGGGTCCCGGCCCGCACCGACAAGATCGAGATCTACCGCAACCTGCTGGAGGACAACTGGTCCGGGATCACCCTGTGGGAGAACGCCGACCGCTTCTGCAACAGCCCGGCCAACACCTCGACCGGCTACTGCACGCTGCTGGTGAAGGACACCCGGCGCTGCGCGGACCCGGCGATCGGCACCGCGCCGCTCTACGCCGACTGCCGGTGGAAGACCCAGCGGGTGGACATCCACGACAACCGCTTCTCCCTCGACACCTCCGTCGTCAAGTGCGCGGCGGAGTGCGGCCGGATGGCGGTGCTCTCCAACTACGGCACCTACCCGGACTGGTCGCCGTACAAGGGCAAGAAGGTCTCCGAGGCGATCACCCGCCAGCAGGACAACCGCTGGCACGACAACGCCTACCGCGGACCGTGGACCTTCGTCCACGACGACCCGGCCCGGCCGCTCGACCCCGGGCAGTGGCAGGGCGCGCCGTACCAGCAGGACGCGGGCAGCACCTTCGCCCCCGGGGCCGGTGGTTGAGATGCGCGCGGACGCGGACACCCGCACGCCGAAGGCCGTCTGGATCGTCTGGGCGCTGCTGGGCCTCAACACGCTCGGCTCCGCCGGGGCGAAGACCATCGTCCGGCTGCCCCGCTCGCTCATCCAGATGGCCACCATGGGCGCGCTGTTCTCCGCGTTCGCGCTGGCGCTCGTGCTCAACCCCCGGCTGCGGGTCCGGGCCAGTGCCTTCGTCCTCCTGCTCACCCTGCTGCTGGTGCCCAGCGTGATCTCCAGCCTGCACCTGGAGGTCGGGTTCGGCGCGCTGTTCCGCTGTGCCCGGCTGGCGATCTTCGTCGGCACGCTGTGGCTGATCAGCCGCTGGTGGGACGGCGGCCTGATGCTGGTCCGCACGCACATCCGGATGTACTTCGCGGTCCTCGGCTCGGTGGCCGCCGGCCTGGTCATCTCGCCGGGCACGGCCATGCCCGAGTACTACGGCGGGCGCCTGGTCGGCGCCCTGTGGCCGCTCACCCCGCCGCAGATCGGCCAGTACTCCGCGGTGATCATCGGGCTCACCGTGCTGCTCCTGCTCGACCGCCGGACCACCGGGAGGAGCGCGGCGCTGATCATCGTGCCGACCTTCGTCCTGCTCGCGATGACCCACACCCGGACGGCCACCCTCGGCCTGCTCATCGGGCTGGCGCTGGCGATCGGCTCGCTCGTCCTGACCAGCGCCGCCGCCCGCCGGTTCTTCGCCTGGGCGGTGGTGGTCTCCACGGTGGCCGCGGTGGCGTTCGCCTCCGCGCTGCAGACCTGGTTCATGCGCGGGCAGAGCAAGGAGAACTTCTCCAACCTCACCGGCCGGGCCAAGGTCTGGGACGCCCTGCTGACCGCGCCCCGGTCGGCCACCGAGCAGGTGTTCGGCATCGGCCTGGGCGACAAGTCCTTCGGCGGGCTGCCGATCGACAACAGCTGGCTGGCCGTCTACAACGAGCAGGGCCTGTTCGGCGTCGCGCTGGTGGCGGCGATCCTCCTCGTGCTGTTCGGGGTCGCGCTGCTGCGTCCGCCCTCGCTGTCGAGGGCCTGCGCGGTCTTCCTGGTCAGCTACGTGGCGATCTCCTCCTACACCGAGGCCGGGCTCGGCGACGCCTCGCCGTACCTGCTGCACCTGGCGCTGGCCGCCTCGCTGCTCGCCACGCCCGCGCCCTCGGCGTCGCCACTGACGCCGCCGCTCCCGGGGCCGCCGCCGGCCCCGACGACGCCCGCGGTCCTGCGGCGGCGCGTCCCCCGCTGGACCCGGAACCGGGAGGTGACCTGACCGTGCACGTCCTCGTGGTGCACAACCGCTACTCCTCGGCGCAGCCGAGCGGGGAGAACAGGGTCGTCGACGAGGAGGTGGGGCTGCTGCGCGCGGCCGGCCACCGGGTCGACGTGTTCGAACGGCGCAGCGACGACATCGCCGCCCGGTCCCTGCTCGGCAAGGCCGCGGTGCCGCTCCTGGTGCCCTGGAACCCGGCGGTCCGCGCGGAGCTCACCGCCCGGCTCCGCGCCGAGCGGCCGGACGTGGTGCACGTCCACAACGTCTTCCCGCTCCTGTCGCCGGCGGTGCTCGCCGCGTGCGCCGACACCGGCGTGCCCGTCGTCGCCACGCTGCACAACTACACCCAGGTCTGCCCGCCCGGCACGCTGCACCGGGACGGCCGGGCGTGCTCCGAGTGCGTCGGGTCGGTGGCGGCGCTGCCCGCCGTCCGGCACGGCTGCTACCGGAACTCCCGGCTGGCGACGGTGCCGCTCGCGGTCAGCCTGTCGGTCAACCGGCGGCGGTGGTGGTCCGGCGTGGAACGGTTCCTCTGCATCTCCGCGGCGCAGCGCGACGTCCTGGTGCGGTCCGGCATGCCGGCCGATCGGCTGGTGGTGAAGCACAACTTCGTGCCCGACCCGGGCGCCCGGCGGGTGGGCGACGGCGAGCACCTGCTCTTCCTCGGCCGGCTCACGGAGAGCAAGGGCGTGCGGCTGCTCATGGCCGCCTGGGACGGGATCGCGGCGGACGGCGGTGTGGGCGTGCCGCTCGTGCTCGCCGGCGCGGGGCCGCTGGAACCCGAGGTGGCCGCCTGGGCGGCGGGCCGGGACGACGTGCGCTACGTCGGCCTGTACGACCCGGCGCGGGTCCGGGAGACCGTCGCGCGCTCGGTCGCGGTGGTGGCCCCCTCGGTGTCGCCGGAGACCTTCGGCCTGGTGGTCGCGGAGGCGATGGCGGCCGGGGTCCCGGCCGTCGCCGCCGGGCACGGCGCCTTCGTCGAGCTCGTCGAGGACGGGGTGACCGGGCTGCTGCACCGGCCTGGCGAGGCGGCCTCGCTGGCGTCCTGCCTGCGCCGGATCACCGCCGATCCGGCCGTCAACCGGGAGCTGGGCCGCACCGCCCGGCACCGTTACGACCAGTCCTTCAGCCCGGCCGTCGGGCTGGAGCGCCTGGTGGAGCAGTACCGGGCCGCGGTCGCGGGCCGGTCCGGCGGCGCGAGCGGTGCGCCGCCGGCAGGGAACGGAAACGCTGGCTCGCGGCGGGACACCCCGCCCGGGCAGGAATGGGGGCAGTAGATGACACGATGCCGACTCTGCGGCTCGACGGCGCTGGGGAGCGTCGTCGACCTGGGGGCGACCCCGCCGTGCGAGAGCTTCCTCGCCGCGGACCAGCTGGACCGGCCGGAGCCGGCGTACCCGCTGCACCTGCGGGTCTGCACCGACTGCTGGCTCGCGCAGATCCCGCCGCTGATCACGCCGGAGGAGACGTTCACGCAGTACGCGTACTTCTCCTCCTACTCGACGTCCTGGGTGGAGCACGCGCGCGCGTTCGTCGAGGACGCCGTGCGGCGGCTGGGTCTCGGCCCCGACGCCTTCGTGGTCGAGGTCGCGAGCAACGACGGGTACCTGCTGAAGCACGTGGTGGACCGCGGGATCCGCTGCCTCGGCATCGAACCGTCGGTGAACGTCAGCGCCGCGGCGCGGGAGAAGGGCGTGCCCACGCTCACCGAGTTCCTGTCCCCCGACACCGGCTCGGCCGTCCGCGCCGAGCACGGCCCGGCGGACCTCGTCGTGGCCAACAACGTGTACGCGCACATCCCCGACGTGGTCGGGTTCACCCGGGGGCTGCGCGCGCTGGTGGCCGACGACGGCTGGGTCTCCATCGAGGTGCAGCACCTGCTGACCCTGATCGAGGAGAACCAGTACGACACGATCTACCACGAGCACTTCCAGTACTACACGGTCGCGTCCGCGACCCGGGCGCTGGCGAGCGGCGGGCTCGCGCTCGTGGACGTCGAGCTGCTGCCCACGCACGGCGGCTCCATCCGCCTGTGGGCCCGGCCGGCGGAGGTGGCCGGCCCGCCGACCCAGCGGGTGGCCGACGTGCTGGACCGGGAGAAGGCCGCCGGACTGCAGGAGCTGTCCGGGTACACCGAGTTCTCCGCCCGGGTGGCCAAGGTGCGCCGGGACCTCCTGCGGTTCCTCGTCGACGCGGCCGATCGCGGCGAGACGGTCGTCGGCTACGGCGCCCCAGGCAAGGGCAACACCCTGCTCAACCACTGCGGCATCCGGCCCGACCTGCTCCCGTACACGGTCGACCGGAACCCCTACAAGCACGGCAGGTTCACCCCGGGCACCCGCATCCCGATCCTGCCGCCCGAGCGGATCGCCACCGACCGGCCGGACTACGTGCTCGTCCTCCCGTGGAACCTGCGGGCCGAGCTGGTCGAGCAGTTGTCCTTCGTGCACGAGTGGGGCGGCCGGCTGGTCTTCCCCATCCCGGAACTGAGCATCGTCGAGGTGAAGCCGTGAAGGTCGTCCTGTTCTGCGGCGGTTACGGGCTGCGGATGCGCAGCGGAGCCTCCGACGACGTGCCCAAGCCGATGGCGATGGTCGGCCCGCGGCCGCTGATCTGGCACGTGATGCGCTACTACGCGTACTTCGGCCACACCGAGTTCATCCTGTGCCTCGGCTACGGGGCGCGCCACATCAAGGACTTCTTCCTCAACTACGAGGAGACGACGTCCAACGACTTCGTGCTGCGGGGCGGGCGGACGGAGCTGCTGTCCACCGACATCTCGTCCTGGACGATCACGTTCGTGCAGACCGGCATCGAGTCGCCGATCGGGGAGCGGCTGCGCCGGGTGCGGCACCACCTGGACGGCGAGGAGATGTTCCTCGCCAACTACGCCGACGTGCTCACCGACGCCCCGCTGCCGGAGATGATCGACCGGTTCGCCCGGCGCGACGCCGGTGCGTCGATGATGGTGGTGCCGCCGCAGCAGTCGTTCCACTGCGTGGACCTGGGCGATGACGGCCTGGTGGGGGGCATCACCCCGGTGAGCGACCTGCCGCTGTGGGAGAACGGCGGCTACTTCGTGCTCCGCCAGGAGGTCTTCGACCACATCCCGGAGAACGGGGACCTGGTCGCCGACGGCTGCACCGAACTGGCCAAGCGCGGCCGGCTGGTGGCGCACCAGCACCGCGGCTTCTGGAAGCCGACCGACACCGTGAAGGAGCGGGCCGCGCTCGACGCGGCCTACGCGCGGGGCGACCGCCCGTGGGCCGTGTGGGAACGGGACGCCGCGCACCCGAGCGGCATCGGGAAGGTGACCGCGTGATCCGGCTCGGGTCCGGGCGCCTGGACCGGATCGTCGCGGTGGCGGCGCACTGCGACGACCTCGCCATCGGCGCCGGCGGCACGCTGCTGACCATGTGCCTCGCGCGGCCCGGTCTGCGGGTCGACGCCCTGGTGCTCTCCGGCGGCGGCGGCGAGCGGGAGCAGGAGGAGCGGGCCGCGCTCGCCGCCTTCTGCCCGGGCGCCGAACTGCACCTGACCGTCGACAAGTTGCCGGACGGCCGGCTGCCCGCGCACTGGGACGAGGCCAAGGCCGCGGTCGAGGAGCTGCGCGCCAGGACCGAGCCGGACGTGGTCCTCGCGCCGCGCACCGAGGACGCGCACCAGGACCACCGCGGCCTGGCGAAGCTGGTGACCACCGCGTTCCGCGACCACCTCGTGCTCGGCTACGAGATCGTCAAGTGGGACGGCGACCTCGGCCGCCCGACGGCGTACCAGCCGCTGTCCCCGGAGACCGCGGAACGGAAGGTGCGACTGCTGCAGGAGCACTACCCCTCGCAACGGCACCGGCCCTGGTACGACCGGGAGGCCTTCCTCGGGCTGGCACGGATCCGCGGCATCGAATGCCACGCGCGCTACGCCGAGGCGTTCGCCGTCACCAAAGTCACACTCGATCTCGGCACACCCAACCTGGGGGGTTGACCCATGCGCGTACTGCTGACCGGACACCAGGGCTACCTGGGCACCGTGATGGCCCCGGTCCTCGCGGCCGCCGGGCACGAGGTCGTCGGGCTGGACGCCGGCCTGTTCGCCGACTGCGTCCTCGGCCCGGCGCCCACCGACCCGGCGGGCCACCGGGTGGACCTGCGCGACGTCACCGCCGAGCACCTGGCCGGGGTGGACGCCGTGATCCACCTGGCCGCCCTGTCCAACGACCCGCTGGGCTCGCTGGCGCCGGACCTCACCTACGACATCAACCACCACGCCTCCGTCCGGCTGGCCCGGCTGGCCCGCGACGCCGGGGCGCGGCGCTTCCTGTACGCCTCCACGTGCTCGGTCTACGGCGCCGCCGGCGGCGACGAGCTGGTGGCCGAGAACGCCCCGCTGCGCCCGGTGACGCCGTACGCGGAGTCCAAGGTGCGGGTGGAGGACGACCTGCACGACCTGGCCGACGGCGACTTCAGCCCGGTGTTCATGCGCAACGCCACCGCCTTCGGCTACTCGCCCCGGCTGCGCGCCGACATCGTGCTGAACAACCTGGTGGGCCACGCGCTGCTGTCCGGCGAGGTGCTGGTGCTGTCCGACGGCACCCCCTGGCGCCCGCTGGTGCACGCCGCCGACATCGCCCGGGCCTTCACCGCCGCGCTGGTCGCGCCGCGCGAGGCGGTGCACGACGAGGCGTTCAACATCGGCAGCGAGACCAACAACGTCACCGTCGCCGAGATCGCCGAGCTGGTCGCCGAGGCGGTGGAGGGCTCGAAGGTCCGGATCACCGGGGAGGCCGGCGCCGACCCCCGCTCCTACCGGGTGGACTTCTCCCGCTTCCGGGCCGCGGTCCCCGACTTCGAGTGCGAGTGGACGGTCAAGCGGGGCGCGCTCGAACTCGCCGACGCCTACCGCGCGTTCGGGCTGACCCAGGAGGCCTTCGAGCAGCGCTTCACCCGGTTGGCCGTGCTGCGCACGGCGTCCGAGGCCGGCACCGTCGACGACACCCTGCGGTGGCGCCGGTGACGGCGGCCGGCGCGGAGATGCACGCGCTGGTGGAGCGGCTGTACCCGCTGTGCCGGAGCATCACCGGCGACGGGGTGCGCGCCACCCTGGAGATCATCGGCGAGTACCTCCCGCTCCAGGTGCACGAGGTGCCGACCGGCACCCGGGTGCTCGACTGGACGGTGCCGCAGGAGTGGAACATCAGGGACGCGTACGTCGCCGACGCCGCCGGCAACCGGGTCGTCGACTTCGCCGCGTCCAGCCTGCACGTGCTCGGCTACAGCGTGCCGGTGTCGGCGACCATGCCGCTGGCCGAGCTCCGCCCGCACCTGCACACCCTGCCGGACCACCCGTCCTGGGTGCCGTACCGCACCAGCTACTACCAGCCCGCCTGGGGGTTCTGCCTGGCCCAGGAGACCTTGGACGCGCTGCCGGACGGCGAGTACGAGGTGCGCATCGACTCCACGCTCGCCGACGGCCACCTCACCTACGCGGAGCACGTCGTCCCCGGGCAGGTCGCCGACGAGGTGATCGTCTCCTGCCATGTCTGCCACCCGTCGCTGGCCAACGACAACCTGGCCGGCATCGCGGTGGCGACGTTCCTGGCCCGGGCGCTGGCCGAGGAGAGGCCCTGGTACACCTACCGGTTCCTGTTCGCGCCCGGCACCATCGGGGCGATCACCTGGCTGGCCCGCAACACGGAGCGGGTGGCGCGGGTCAAGCACGGGCTGGTGCTGGCCTGCGCCGGCGACCGGGGGCAGCTGACGTACAAGCAGAGCAGGCGCGGCGACGCGGAGATCGACCGGGTGCTGCGGCACGTCCTGCGCGCGTCCGAACGGCCGCACCACATCACCGAGTTCACACCGTACGGCTATGACGAGCGGCAGTTCTGCTCGCCCGGGTTCGATCTCGGCGTGGGCTCGCTCAGCCGGACCCCGTACGCCGGCTACCCCGAGTACCACACCTCGGCGGACAACCCGGACTTCGTCTCCCCGGAGGCGATGGCGGACACGCTCGCCGTCTGCCGCGAGGCGTTCGGGGTGCTGGACCGCAACCGGCGGTACGTCAACCTCAGCCCGTACGGCGAGCCGCAGCTCGGCAGGCGCGGGTTGTACGACTCGCTCGGCGGCCGCAGCGACGCGAAGCAGGCCCAGCTGGCCATGCTCTGGGTGCTCAGCCTCTCCGACGGCGAGCACGGTCTGCTGGACGTCGCCGAGCGATCCGGGCTGCCGTTCGACACCGTCGCCGCGGCGGCCGACGCCCTGTGCGGCGCCGGGCTGATCAAGGCGTGACGCCGATGACCACCGAGGCGGCGAAGACGGCGGAGGCGGCGGAGGCGGAGGCGGCGGCACCGGCCCGGTCCTCCGCGAAGCGGGCCCTGGTCGGCCGGCTGTCCTGGGGACTGGCCGACCAGGCGGCCTCCAGCATGTCCAACTTCGTGGTGGGCGTCTACGTCGCCCGCTCGCTGGGGGTGACCGCGTTCGGCGTGTTCAGCCTCGCCTGGGTGACGTACGGCGTGGTGCTCAACGTCTCCCGCGGGCTGGCCACCGACCCGCTCGTGGTGCGCTTCAGCGGCGTACCGGAGGCCTCCTGGCGCGGGGCGGTGGCCCGGTCGACGGGCACCGCCCTCGGTGTCGGCGCGGTCATCGGCGCGGTCTCCCTGGCGGCCGGGCTCGCCCTCGGGGGCCGGGTGGGGTCCGCGTTCGCCGCGCTCGGCGTCATGCTGCCGGGGCTGCTGCTCCAGGACGCCTGGCGGTTCTCGTTCTTCGCCGCCGGCGCCGGGCGGAAGGCGTTCGTCAACGACCTCGTCTGGGGCGTCGCACTCGTCCCGGCCATGGTCGTGGCGGCCCGCGTGGGCAGCGTGGCCGCCTTCGTGCTCGCCTGGGGCGCGTCCGCCGCCGTGGCCGCCGCGTACGGCTGCCTCCAGTCCGGCATCCGGCCGAGGACGACCGGGGCGCGCGGGTGGCTCCGCGAGCAGCGCGATCTCGGCTACCGGTACCTGGTCGAGAACGTCAGCCTCAGCGGCGCGAGCCAGCTGCGGGCGTACGGGCTCGGCGCGATCGCCGGGGTCGGCGCGGTGGGCGCGGTGCGGGGCGCCGAGCTGCTGCTCGGCCCCTTCCTGGCGGTGCTCATGGGGCTGTCGCTGGTCACCGTCCCGGAGGCGGCCCGGGTGCTGCGGCAGGCCCCGCACCGGCTGGGCGCGTTCTGCCTCCTGCTGGGCGGGGGCCAGGCGGCCGGCGCGCTGCTCTGGGGCGGGGCGCTGCTGCTGGTGCCGGACCGGCTCGGTGAGCCGGTGCTCGGTGACGTGTGGCAGTCCGCCGCGCAGCTCGTCGTGCCCCTCACCCTCGGCGTCGCGGGCGCCGGCCTCGGCACCGGCGCGGCGGCCGGGCTGCGCGCGCTCGGCGCGGCCCGGCGCAGCCTGCGCTGCCAGCTGTTCGCCTCCGTCTGCTACGTCGGCGGCGGGCTCGGCGGGGCGGCCCTGGCCGGCACGGCCGGCTCGGCCTGGGGCGTCGCCGCCGCGACCGTCAGCAGCTCGGCCGTGTGGTGGCTGCAGCTGCGGCCCGCCCTGCGGGAGCACAGCCAGGACCCCATCCCCGAAGTAGAGGACGGCATCCCCGAAGTGAGGACCGCATGACCACCCGACCCAGGCTGAGCATCGGCCTGCCCGTGTACAACGGCGAGGAGTACCTGGCCGAGTCGCTCGACGCCCTGCTCGGCCAGACCTACGAGGACTTCGAGCTGGTCATCTCCGACAACGCCTCGACCGACGGGACCGAGGAGATCTGCCGCGCGTACGTCGCGCGGGACCGGCGCGTCCGGTACTTCCGGCTGCCGCGGAACATCGGCGCCACGCCGAACCACAACCGGGTGTTCGCCGAGTCCCGCGGCGAGCTCTTCAAGTGGGCCTCGCACGACGACCTGTACGCCCGGGACCTGCTGCGGCGCTGCGTGGAGGCGCTGGACGAGCGGCCGGACGTGATCCTCGCGCACGCCGACCAGGCGGTCATCGACGGCGACGGCCAGGTGAAGGTCCCCTACGAGTACGGGCTCGCCACCGCCTCGCCGCACGCGCCGGAGCGCTTCCGCAGCATGCTGTTCGAGCCCGGCGGCGACGACTTCTACGGGGTGATCCGGGCCGACGTGCTGCGCCGCGTGAAGCCGATGGACAGCTACCACCACGCGGACCGCACCTTCGTCACCGAGATCGGCCTGCACGGGCCCTTCCACCAGGTGCCGGAGCTGCTGTACTTCCGCCGCGACCACCCCACCCGCGCCGAGCGGGCGAACCCCTCCAAGCGCTCCCGGTGCGTCAACCTGGACCCGCGCCGGGCGGGTCCGCTGCACCCGACGCCCCGGCTGCTCGCCGAGTACGTCTGGGGCTTCGTCACGGCGATCCGGCGGGCGCCGCTGTCCTCGGCCGACCGGCGCGCCTGCTACCGCCACCTCGCCGCCTGGATGGCCAGCCGGGCCCGGCCGGGCGCCGGCGAGCGGGTCGAGGACCGCGCCCCGGTCGACCCGGCCCTGCTCACCGTCTCGGTCGACGCCCTGGTGGCCGGCCGCGAGGGGAGGCGGACATGACGTCCGCGCACCGGAAGCCGGTGCGGGTCGGGGTGTTCGGACTGCTCGGCTCCGGCAACCTCGGCAACGACGGGTCGCTGGAGGCCGTGCTCGGATACCTGCGCGCCGAACACCCGGAGGCGGTCGTCGACGCGCTGTGCGGCGGGCCCGAGGCCGTGACGGCCCGGTTCCGGATCCCCGCCACGCGGCTGCACTGGAACCGCGCCGAGTACCGGACCGCGTCGCGGGCGGGCGCGATCGCGGCGAAGGGCCTGGGCAAGCTCGTCGACGCCGTCCGCACCGCCGCCTGGGTGCGCCGGCACGACGTGGTGATCGTGCCGGGCATGGGCGTCCTGGAGGCCACCCTGCCGCTGCGGCCGTGGGGCTTCCCGTACGCGCTGTTCCTGCTCTGCGCGAGCGGGCGGCTGCTGCGCACCCGGGTCGCGCTGGTCAGCGTCGGCGCAGCCGAGATCCGCAGCCGGCCGACCCGGGCCCTGGTGCGCTGGTCGGCGCGGCTGGCCGCGTACCGGTCGTACCGGGACGCCCCGTCCCGCGACGCGATGCGGGCGATGGGCGTGGACACCGCGCGCGACGAGGTCTACCCGGACCTCGCGTTCGCCCTGCCGACGCCGCCGGCCGGCACGCGACCGGCCGGCGCGCCCCCGGACCCACCGGGCCCGGTCTGCCTCGGGGTGATGGACTTCCACGGCGGGAACGACGACCGCGCCCGGGCCGAGGAGATCCACCGGCGCTACCTCGACGGGACGATCCGGTTCGTCCGCACGCTGGTCGAGGAGGGCAGGCCGGTCCGGCTGCTCACCGGCGACGCGTGCGACGCGCCGGTGGTCGCCGCGGTCCTCGACGCGGTGGACTCGCCGCTGGTCACCGCCGCCGAACCGGCCTCCCTGGCCGACCTGATGACGGAGATGGCGGCCGCCGACACCGTGGTCGCGGTCCGCTACCACAACCTGGTCTGCGCGCTGAAGACCGGTACTCCGGTGCTCGCGCTCTGCTACGCGACGAAGAGCGCCGCGCTCATGGCGGAGATGGGCCTCGGCGCCCACTGCCACCCGGCGCGCGAGGTCGACGCCGACCGGCTGCTCGAACAGTTCCGGGAGCTGGAGAAGAGGTCGACGGAGCTGAGACGGACCCTCGCCGAGCGCAACCTGGCCGCCGCCCGGCGCCTGGAGCACCAGTTCACCGCCCTGACCGCGGCCCTCTTCCCGACGGCCGACCACGCCCACGCCCACGCCCACGCCCACGCCCTGCGGGAGGCCCCATGAAGGTGACCGAAGTCCCGGCGATCGCCGGCGCGTACCTGTTCGAACCGACGCCGTACGCCGACGAGCGCGGCTTCTTCTGCCGCACCTTCGACGCCGACGTCATCCGCTCGGTGGGCCTCGACCCGGACGCCTTCGTCCAGCACAGCGTGTCCCGCTCGTTCCTGGGCGTGCTGCGCGGACTGCACCTGCGCTCCGGCGCCGGCGAGGCCAAGCTGGTGCGGTGCTCGTCCGGGCGGGTCTTCGACGTCGTCGTGGACCTGCGGCCCGGCTCACCGACCTACCTCAACCGGGCCTCCTTCGAGCTGTCCGGCGAGACGCAGGTGAGCGTGTACGTCCCGGCGGGGTGCGCGCACGGCTTCCAGGCGCTCACCGGGACGGCCGACGTCTCGTACCGGATCGACCGCCCGCACGATCCCGCCGAGGACGTGACGATCGCCTACGACGACCCGGACCTCGCCATCCCGTGGCCGCTGCCGGCCGCCTCGGTGTCCAAGCGGGACCGGGAGGCACCGAGCCTCGCCGAGGTCCTGCGGCACGGGGGGAGGTGAGGCCGGCATGGACACCGAGGAGTTCGTCCTGCCCCGGTCGCGGATGGCGAACGCGAGGCTGCACGCCATGGTCCCCGGGGGCGCGCACACCTACGCCAAGGGCGACGACCAGTACCCCGAGCACCTGGCCCCGGTGATCAGCCACGGCCGCGGTGCCCACGTGTGGGACGTCGACGGCAACCGCTACGTCGAGTACGGCTCCGGCCTGCGCTCGGTCAGCCTCGGCCACGCCCACCCACGCGTGCTGGAGGCGGTGCGGCGGGAACTCGACCGCGGCAGCAACTTCGTCCGGCCGTCCATCGTGGAGGTCGAGGCCGCGGAGCGTTTCCTCGCCACGGTGCCGACCGCCGAGATGGTGAAGTTCGCCAAGAACGGCTCCGACGTCACCACCGCCGCGGTGCGACTCGCCCGCGCCGTCACCGGGCGCCCGCGGGTGGCCATCTGCGGCGACCACCCGTTCTTCTCCGTCGACGACTGGTTCATCGGCACCACACCGATGGACGCCGGAATTCCGGCGGCCACCACCGAGCTCACCGTGGCGTTCCCGTACGGGGACCTCGCCGCCACGGAGGAGCTGCTCACCCGGTACCGGGGCGAGGTCGCCTGCCTGATCCTCGAACCCGCCGGCGCCACCGAGCCGCCGCCCGGGTACCTCGCCGGCCTGCGCGAGCTGGCCGACCGGCACGGCTGCGTCCTGGTCTTCGACGAGATGATCACCGGCTTCCGCTGGTCCGAGGCGGGCGCCCAGGGCCTGTACGGCGTCGTCCCCGACCTCTCCACCTTCGGCAAGGCGCTGGGCAACGGGTTCGCCGTCGCCGCGTTGGCCGGGCGCCGCGACCTGATGGAGCGCGGCGGGCTGCGCCACTCCGGCGACCGGGTGTTCCTGCTGTCCACCACGCACGGTGCGGAGACGCACGCGCTGGCCGCCGCGATGGCCGTGCAGGCCGTCTACGTCGAGGAGGGAGTCACCGCCCGGCTGCACGACCTCGGCGAGCGGTTGGCCGCCGGTGTCCGCGAGGCCGCCGCCGGCGCGGGCGTCGGCGACCACCTCCTCGTCCGGGGCCGGGCCAGCAACCTGGTCTTCGCCACCCTCGACGAGAACGGGCAACCGTCGCAGCGGTACCGCACCCTGTTCCTGCGCCAGCTCCTCGCGGGCGGGGTGCTGGCCCCGTCGTTCGTGGTGAGCGGCGCGCTCGGCGACGCCGACATCGACCACACCGTCGACGTGGTGGCCCGGGCGGGTGCCGTGTACCGGAAGGCGCTCGACGCCGCCGACCCCACCCCCTGGCTGGGCGGGCGGCCGGTGAAGCCCGTCTTCCGCCGCTCGGTGTGACGCCGGCTCAGCGACGCTCCCGCCGACCGGCGCCGGCCGTCCGGTCGGCCAGCCGGTCGGCGGTCCGGTCGACCAGCCAGGCGGTCGCCGGTACCACCGCCAGCGCGGTGCACCAGCCGCCGAGGGCGTCGGTCGGATAGTGCGCGCCCAGGGCGACCTGCGCCCAGCCCATGGCGACGCCGGCGACCGGCGGCGCCGCGAGCACGAGCGCGGTGCCGACCGCGCCGCCGGGCCCGGGTCCGTCCCGGCCCCGGCGGCGCGCCGCGAGCATCGCCACCACGAGGGCGAGCGCGGTGGCGAAGGCGGTGTGCCCGCTGGGGTAGGACAGGTTCCCACCGTGGATGGTGCGCCCCACCAGGTGCTTGAGCAGCGTCGCCGTCCCCACGGCCGTACCGGCGCCGGCGACGACGAGCACCGCCGCGCGCGGACGCCGGAGCAGCAGGCAGCCCGCCACCATGACCGCGACCAGCGCCGCGGCTCCCACCGGCTCCCCCAGGAAGTCCGCCACCAGGGCGGCGTACCGCCACGGCGGCCCCACACCGTCCACCGCCGCCAGGATCCGCGCGTCCACCGCGCCGGGCTCACCCGCTCCGGCGTACCGGATCCCGAGCACGGCGACCACCGACGCGGCGAGGGCCGCGATCAGCCCGAGCCACCCACGCGGTGCTGGGGGCATCGGAACCAGCCTCCACCGGTCGACCTCGGCGACGATCCGGCCGCGGACACGATCTCCGACGGACCGTCAGGAACACTGCCCAGCCTACGCCGAGCCGGCCCGCCCGGTCCGCCCGATCTCCGGGAAAGGCCGCGCGCACGAGGGCCCCGGTGTCAGTGGCGCAGCTCCAGGGTGCAGCACTTGACGCTGCCGCCCGCCCGGAGCAGTTCGGTGAGGTTGACGCCGATCGGGGTGAAGCCGCGCTCGCGCAGCCGCTCGGCGAGGTGGACGGCCGCTTCCGGGAGGATGACGTGCTCGCCGTCGGAGACGGCGTTGAGGCCAAAGACCTGGGCGTCGCCGGCGGTGGCCAGGAGGGCGTCCGGGTACAGCCGCTCCAGCACGGCGCGGGAGTCGGGGGCGAAGGCCTCCGGGTAGTACATGATCTCGGTGTCGCCGAGCACGGCGAGCGCGGTGTCCAGGTGGTAGTAGCGCGGGTCGGTCAGCTCCAGGGTGACCACCTCGCGGTCGAGGAACGCGGCGGCCTCGGCGTGCGCCCGGGTGTCGGTGCGGAAGCCGCTGCCGGCCAGGATCCGCTCGCCGACCACCAGCAGGTCGCCCTCGCCCTCGTTGGTGTGGGCGGCCTGCCGCACTTCGCGGTAGCCGTTCTCCCGGAACCAGGCGGCGTACGCCGGGGCCTCGGCGACCCGTTCCCGGTACCGGAACCGCGCCACCAGCACCTTGCCGTCGACGACGGTGGCGCCGTTGGCGGCGAACACCATGTCGGGCAGGCCGGGGAGCGGGTCGATCAGCTCCACGGTGTGCCCGAGCCGGAGGAACAGGGCGTGCAGCTGCTCCCACTGGGCCAGCGCCGCGCCGTTGTCGGTGGGCTTCGCCGGGTCCATCCACGGGTTGATCGAGTAGTCGACGGTGAAGTGGGCGGGACGGCACATCAGGTAGTGCCGGGGCTGGGCGGTACGCGGCGACACGGTGGTGTCCTTCCGGGCATGGGGAACCGAGCTGACGGTCGGTCAGCGTGCGGGTGGAGGGATGGGTCAGCTGCCGATGGACTGGGGGAAGCGGAACAGTCCGTCCGGGTCGTGGCGGCGCTTGGTGGCGACCAGCCGCGGATAGTTCGCACCGTAGTAGGCGTCCCGCCAGTCCCGCAGGTCCGGGTCGGTGAAGTTCAGGTAGGCGCCGGTGATCGCGTGCGGAACGATCAGGCGGTCCAGTTCGGCGAGCCAGGCCAGGTTGGCGGCCACCGTGCCGGGGTCGTCGCCCTCCTGCCAGGAGGTGTCGAGGCTGACCAGGTACTCGGCGCCGCGGTGGACGAAGGCGGTGTCCTGCGGGTGGACCCGGTTGATCGCGCCGCCCCAGCCGAACAGGGCGAAGCCGCAGCCGTCGGGGTTGTCGCTGCCGGGCCAGGCCGCCAGGTGGGCGAGGGCGGCGTCGACCGCCGCGGCCGGCAGCGGCCGCGTGGCGAAGTGGGTCCGGACGGCGAACGCGCCGGCGCTGGTGTCGTGCTGGAGATGATCCATGGCGTCCCAGAAGTCCCGGTCGGCGATCTCGGCGCGCAGCGGCGTGCCGGCGGCGAACGCGGGGGCGAGCAGCTCGCGCAGGTCGGCGGCGGGGCCGAGGTGGAGCCCGATCGCGGAGACGACGGTGCCGGTGCGCCCGGAGGTGGCGACGCCGAGCCGGAGCGAGGTCTCCTCGGGGGTGGTGAGCATCAGCCGCTGGACGGCGTCGAAGACCGCGGGGGCGTGCTCGGCCTCCCAGAGCAGCAGGCAGGTGCTGGCGGCGGGGGCCTCCACGGCCTGGAAGGTGAGGTCGAGGTTGATGCCGAAGTTGCCTCCGCCGCCGCCCCGGCAGGCCCAGTAGAGGTCGGGGTTGCGCCGCCGGTCGCAGTCGAGGGCCCGGCCGTCGGCGGTGGCCAGGGTGGTGTGGAGCAGGGTGTCGGCGGTCAGGCCCAGTTTGCGGGAGGTGGCGGCGGAGCCGCCGCCGAGGGCGAGTCCGGCGATGCCGACGCCCGCGCCGTTGCCGAGCGGCAGGGCGAGCCGGTGCGGGCGCAGCGCGGCGTAGAGGGCCCCGGTGAGGACGCCGCCGCCGACGGTGACCCGTCCGTCCGCGGGGTCGACGGAGATCGCGTCCAGGGCGCGCAGGTCGACCACCAGGCCGGTGTTGACGGAGTGGCCGGCGTACGAGTGGCCGCCGCCGCGCGGGACGATCGGCACGCCGTGCTCCCGGGCCCAGTCGATGGCCCGCATGACGTCGGCGCGGTCGGCGGCCTGCAGGACGGCGGCGGGGGCCCGGTCGGCGTACCGGCGGTTGAACGGGGTGGAGGAGTCGGCGAAGGCGGCGTCGCCGGGGCGCAGCAGGGCGCCGGTGGTGTGCTTGTCGAGCAGCGCCCAGTCGGGGGCGGTCATCCGGCCACCTCTTCGAGGGTGGAGGTGCCGTGGGCGGCGTGCGGGCCGTAGCGCTCCCACTGCTCGTGCAGGCGGATGCGGCCGTCGTGGGTGAGCGAGGGGGTGTTGCTGGTGCGGCCGCAGACCACTTCGCCGCTGGTGAAGACGATGGTGTAGCCCATGGCGAGGGTGCCGTCCTCCTGTTGGGTGCCGGCCGTCCAGCCGCGTTGGACGGTGCCTCCGGTGACCTCGCCCCAGACCAGGTCGCCCTGTTGGTGGTAGACGGCGACGGTGCGGTGGTCGCCGTCGGGGGTGTGGAAGCGGCGGCCCTCGTAGTCGATCTGCCGGGGGTTCACGCCTGCCACCAGATGGCGTAGTAGGTGAAGTCCTCGTCGTGCGGGTTGGCCACCGCGTGGTCGGTGTCGACGGGCAGCAGGACGAGGTCGCCGGCGGCGACGGGGTGGCTGCCGTCGGCGGTGCGCACCTCGCCGCGGCCGGCCATGCAGATGAAGAGTTCGCGTTCGGTGTGCCGGTGGACGTCCGTGACGTCGCCGGGGCGCAGCACGCACCAGGCGCCGTGGAAGGGGGCGGTGAGGTCGCCCCAGGGGTGGAGCAGCCCCAGGTCGAGGCCGTGGGCGCGTTCGAGCCGGGCGGGTTCCTGGCGGCGGATGGTGAGGCCGGGGGCGGTTTCGGGCATGGTCCGGCTCCGATCGTGGCTGGGGTGTGAGGAGTTGACGGGTCCTTCAGGCGCGGGTGAGGCCGAGGCCGGCGTCCCGGGCGAGCACGATGGCCTGGGCCCGGTCGGCGACGCCGAGCTTTCCGAAGATGCTGGAGATGCGGTTGCTGATGGTCTTGGAGGCGAGGGCGAGCTCCCGGGCGATCGCCGTGTTGGACCGGCCGGCGGCGAGGTGTTCCAGCACGTCGCGCTCACGGTCGCTGAGTTGCGGGAAGGGGTAGCTGCGCGGGCCGGGCGCGGGGCCGATCAGGGCTGCGAGCCGGGCGGCGATGGTGCGGTCGACGATCGCCTCGCCGGCGCCGACGGCGTGGATGCCGCGCAGGATCTGGTCGGCGGTGGCGCGTTTGACCAGGTAGCCGCGGGCGCCGGCGTGGAAGGCGGAGGCCACCGTCTTGTCGTCGTCCAGGGTGCTGAAGACCAGCACGCCGGTCTCCGGGGTGAGCCGCACCACCTGGCTGATCATCCGCAGGTCCGGGGCGTCGTCCATCAGCGGGTCGAGGACCAGGACGTCCGGGCGGTGCCGGGTGGAGGCGGCGAGCACCTCGCCGGTGGTGCCGGCCTCGCCGACCACCGCGAGGCCGCCGGAGGCCTCCACCATGGCGCGCACGCCCTGCCGGACGGCCGGCTGGACGTCGGCGAGGAGCACGGTCAGCGGCGCGGAACTCCCGTGCTGGTTCATCTACCCCTCGTGACGTGTGTGGTCGGCGGCGGGCGGTGCGGATGCGGATGGTCCACGGGGCCCCGGCGGTGATGATTCCGTGCCTCATCATGGAGCCGTCAAACCGCGTCCTCAAGTGTCCAAAATGTCATCGGACGTCGATCGGCTCTCGACGGGTGGTTCGGTCCGGCGCGCAGGAGGGGGCGAGCGCGGCGTTCCCCTCCCGGGCCTTGCGCAGGATCTCCTCCCGGCCGCGCCAGTGCGACCAGAAGGCCCCGGTGTACCCGAGTCCGCTCAGGCTGGTGAGGAACGGGTTGTCGGCGTAGTTGTTGTCGTGCTCGCTCATGCCCTCGACGGTCGGCAGCATCACCCGGTGGTGCTCGGCCGGGTCGACCAGCTCCCACAGCGCCGTGACCGCGCCGTGCCAGCGCTCCCCGGGGTCGGTGGCCCGCGCCGGGTCGGGCAGCAGCCCGGGCGAGAAGTAGCAGACCAGTCGGAAGTTGCCCTGCTCGTCGAACATGAACTGCCGTTCGTACTCGGCCGGGGAGGCGCACCGCCGCAGCGGCTTGAGCACGATCGGGCCGCTCGCGGTGTTGGACTGCAGGCCGGGGACGGTGCGCACCCCGTCGCACCGCTCGGCCAGCTCCATGCCCATCGGGGTGTACGGGAAGAGCCGCAGCCCGAGCGAGAAGCCGGTGACGGTGGCGTCCAGCGCCATGAAGGCGTCCACGCACGCCTTCACGGTCTCCTGGGTCTCCCCCGGCATGCCGAACAGCGCCTCCACCATGGTGAGGATGCCGCGTTCTCGGCACAGCCGTACCAGCCGTTCGGTGTCCGCGAAGGTGTAGTAGGTGCTGCCCTTCTCGGTCACCTTCCAGCCGCTCAGCACCTCGGGGCGGATGTGGTCGCTGCCGACGTTGACGCCGCGGCAGCCGGCCTCGGCCAGCAGGTCGGCGAACTCCTCGTCGAACGGGCTGGGCTGGCAGTAGACCCAGAGCCGCAGCTCGTTCAGCGGGTTGTCCCGGTCGCCGTGCCGGCGGCGGACGATCTCCCGCAGCAGCGCCTTGGCGTGGGCGATGGAGAGGTTGAACTCGCTGTCGGTGGTGTGCTGGTCGAGGATGCCCTGGGCGGCCAGGTCCTCCATCTCGTCCACCACGGCGGTGATCTCCCGCTGCCCGTACCGGGTGCCCTTGGCGTCCGGCTCCACGCAGTGCGAGCAGCGGTAGGCGCAGCCGTTCTTGGTGAGGATCGAGCCGAGGCCGCCGCGCCGGTAGTACTCCAGGTTGTCGACCCGGTAGCGCTCCCCGGATCGCCGCCGGTACACGGACTGCCGGTCGACCTGCCACACCCTGGGCTCGAACCGTCCGGTGGCGTCCACGGTCTGGGTCTCGCCGTGGCGGACGGTGAGCACCGCGGGCGGGACCCGGACGGCGCCCCGCTCGGTGTTGCGGATCAGCCCGGCGACACCCGCGGTGTCCCGGCCCTCGGCCAGCGCGGAGGCCAGCTCGCAGAGGATCTTCTCGCCGGGGCCCTTCACGCCGTACTCGATGCCGAAGTACTCGACGAGGGCGAACGGCATGGTGGAGAAGCCGATCCCGCCGCCGACGATCGGGGCGTCGGTGAGCCGGCGGATCTCGGTGATGATCTCCCGGTGCTCGCCGACGAACGGGCGCTGCTCGAAGGCGTACACGGTGTCGGTGTTGCGGACGGTCACCCCGACCAGCATCGGGCTGCGCTCCGCGAAGTACTCGCTCAGGCTGGTCTTCCAGTCCTCGCGGTGGAAGGTCAGGTCCAGGACCTCCACCTCGAAGCCGGCGGTCTCCAGCGCGGTGGTCAGCACGTCGAGCGCGTAGGGCGCGATCGGCGGATGCACCTTGTTGGGGTTGACCAGAAGGACGGGTCTGCTCATGGGTTCCCTTTTCCGGGCCGCGCTCGGGCGCGGCGGGCTGGAGTCAGACGAGGCCGAGGCTGATGCCGAACTCGGGCGTGCCGCCGAGCAGATACGCCCCGGCGGACTGCAGGATGCGGTCCTGGGCGACCAGGTGCTGGGCCATCACGGCGGTGTCGCGCAGCCAGCGGTCCATCGGCGAGGAGCGGTTGATCGACCAGGTCTGCAGCAGGTCGTAGGTGCGGGCCACGACGGCCCGGGAGTTGCGGAAGGCGTGCAGCCAGGCGAGCGGGGAGGCGGCGCGCTCGGTGGGGGTCAGGTCGTCGAGGGTCCCGCCGGCCGCGAGCACCTCCCACTGGCGGCGCATGCTGCCGTACACGCCCTCCCGGGTGGCGTTGAACTCGGCCTCCAGGCGGGCCAGTTCGGTCTGCACCCGCCAGCTGTCGGCCCACGCCCGGCCGGCCATCCGGTCGAACCGGGTGGTGGCGATCTCGCGGGCGTGGTCGAGGGCGGCGCGGGCCACGCCGAGCGGCACTCCGCACATCGCCCGGGTGAAGGCGTCGGGCTGGGCGAGCGGGCCGCGGCGGCCGTGCACGGTGGCGAAGGTGTAGGTGTGCTCCTCCGGGACGAACACGTCGGTCATGGTGTAGTCGCAACTGCCGCTGCCGCACAGGCCGGTGGTGTCCCAGTTCTCCACCACCCGGACCGCGGAGCGGGGCACCAGGAACTGCCGGGAGTCGTGCGCGTGCTTGCTGCCCGGCGCGGCCCACGGCTCGCCGTCCTGGAAGATGAAGGCGCCGGACGTCACCCAGTCGGCGTGCCTGATGCCGGAGCCGAAGGACCAGCGGCCGCTGAGCCGGAACCCACCGGGCACCCGCTCGGCCCGGCCGGAGGGCTGGAGCAGGCCGGCCACCACCAGGTCCAGGCGCGGGAAGAGCTCCTTGGCCACGGTCTGGTCCAGGAAGTTGGCGTAGATGCCGGTGTTGGCGCCGATCACGGCGCACCAGGCCGCCGAGGCGTCGCCGTACGCGAGCGCCTCGACCACCTCGGTCTGCTCCATCGAGGTGAGCTCCGGGCCGCCCCACTCGCGGCCGAAGCACATCCCGAACACGCCGGTGCCGCGTAGCAGTTCGACCACCTCGGCGGGCAGCGTGCGGTTGGCCTCGATCTCCGGTGCGCGCTCGCGCAGCACCGGCGCCAGCGCGCGGGCCCGGCGCAGGATCTCCGTCGTCATGGCGTCACGTCCTTCCACGGGGTCAGCGGTCCAGGCCGAGGCTGATCCGGAACAGCGGCGGCCGGCCCAGCAGGTAGGCGCCGACCGACTCCAGCACCGCGTCCTGGGCGGTGAGGTTCTGGCACATCACGGCGGTGTCGCGCAGCCAGCGGTCCATCGGCGAGGTGCGGTTGATCGACCAGGTCTGCAGCAGGTCGTAGAGCCGGTTGACGACGGCCCGGGAGGCGCGGAAGGCGTGCAGCCAGGCGAGCGGGGAGGCGGCGCGCTCGGTGGGGGTCAGGTCGTCGAGGGTCCCGCCGGCCGCCAGCACCTCCCACTGCCGTCGCAGGGCCCCGTACACGCCCTCCCTGGCGGCGTTGAACTCCGCCTCGCAGCGGGCGAGTTCGGTCTGCACCCGCCAGCTCTCCGACCACGCGCGGCCGGCCATCCGGTCGAACCGGTCGCTCGCGATCCCGCGGGCGTGGTCGAGCGCGGCCCGGGCGACGCCGAGCGGGACGCCGCACAGCGCGCGCATGAAGGAGTCCGGCTGGGCGAGCGGGCTCGGCGTGCCGCGGACCTCGTAGAAGGTGAAGGTGTGCTCCTCGGGGACGAACACGTCGGTCATCGTGTAGTCGCAACTGCCCGTCCCGCACAGGCCGGTGGTGTCCCAGTTCTCCACCACCCCGACCGCGGAGCGCGGCACCAGGAACTGCCGGGAGTCGTGCGCGTGCTCGCTGCCCGGGGCGGCCCAGGGCTCGCCGTCCTGGAAGATGAACGCGCCGGACGTCACCCAGTCGCTGTGCTTGATGCCGGAGCCGAAGGACCAGCGGCCGCTGAGCCGGAACCCACCGGGCACCCGCTCGGCCCGGCCGGCCGGCGCCAGCACGCCCGCGGTGATCAGGTCCAGGCTCGGGTAGACCTCCTTGACCACCGACTGGTCGAGGAAGTTGCCCAGCAGGCCGCTGTTGGCGCCGATCACGGCACACCAGGCCGCCGAGGCGTCGCCGTACGCGAGCGCCTCCACCACGGCCAGCTGCTCCAGCGAGGTGAGCTCCGGGCCGCCCCACTCGCGGGCGAAGCACATCCGGAACACACCGGTGCCGCGCAGCAGCTCCACCACGTCGGCGGGCAGCGTGCGGTTGGCCTCGATCTCCGCCGCGCGCTCGCGCAGCACCGGTGCCAGCGCGCGGGCCCGGCGCAGGATCTCCGCCGCGTGCTGCGGCGCCCCGGCGGCGTCCACGGCGCTCACTCGTCCACGTCCAGCAGTCCGGCGGGCATCGCGAACGGCGCGTCCTGCGCGGGCGGCTCCACCGGGGAGGTGTCCAGGCGGACCAGCGCGGCGGCGGCGTCGAGCCGCTGCTCGCAGGCGGCCGGGGTGTCGGCCTCGCAGACCACGAAGGAGTGCCGGGCCAGGTAGCCGCCGGGAGGCAGCCGCAGCACGGTCCCGGGCGGGGCCATCGGGGCGGCGGTGACCAGGCCCGCGGCGTCCCCGGCTGCGGGCACGGTCACCGCGTCCAGCCGGCAGTCCCGCTCGGGGTAGCCGAAGCGGATCCCGGCCACCGCGGCGCGGGTGGGGGCGATCTCCGGGCGGCGGCCGACCGCGACGTCGAAGAGCACCTCGCCGGGCTCCAGGCCGGTGGCGATCCGGCCGAGCAGCGGGATCAGGTCGCCGCCGAGCCGGCCGTTCACCTCGACGATCAGCGGGCCGCGGTCGGTGAGCCGCAGCTCGGTGTGGGTGATGCCGTCCTCCACGCCGAGCGCCCGGTGGGCGCTCGCCAGCACCTCCAGCAGGGCGGGGTCGGCGAGCAGCGGGTCGGCGGCGTCGACGACGTGGCCGACCTCCTCGAAGTACGGCTCGTCGCTGCTGTACTTGCGGGCCAGGAACAGCGGCAGGTACTCGCCCTTGTGGACGGCGCCGTCGACGCTGATCTCCGGTCCGCCCGCGTACTCCTCGACGATCACGCTGGCCCGGTACGGCCCCGGGTCGACCCGGCTGGCGGAGAGCGCGGTGTCGAAGGCCGCGTCGAGTTCGTCCGCGCGGGCGGCGAAGACCACGCCGATGCTGGCGCCCATGGCGCGCGGCTTGAGCACCACCGGGTAGCCGATCCGCTCGGCGGCGGCCCGGGCCTCGTCCAGGCCGGTGGTGAGCGCGAAGCCCGGCTGGCGCAGGCCGGCGGCGGTGAGCACGGTGCGGGTGCGGTCCTTGTCGCGCACCCCGCGCACGCCGCGCTCGGACAGGCCCGGCACGCCGAGTTCGGCGGCCAGCAGGCCGGCGTCCAGCACCAGCGGCTCGTCCCAGCAGAGCAGCCCGACGACGGTCCGACGCGCGGCGATCTCGCGGACGGTGGCGTTCATCACCTCGGTGTCGAAGACGTTGGCGACCACGATCTCGTCGAAGTACTCGCGCTGCCAGGTCGGCCGCAGGTTGTTGACCAGCACCAGGTCCAGCCCGGCGGCGCGGGCGCGGCGGCTGATCGGGCCGACCAGGTACTCGCGGTACTCCTTCAGTCCGCTGCCGATCACCAGCAGCGTGCCGGCGGTGGGCACGGCATCCCCTTCCTGACGCTGGGTCATGAGTTCTCCTCGGTGCTGTCGAGTTCGATCCGGACCAGGGCGGCGGCCGCGTCGGCGAGCCGGCGGGCCTCGGCGGGGCTGCCGGCCCGGGTGGTGACGATCCCGACCCGGTCCCAGGAGCTGCGCAGCCCGGCGGTGCGGTGGCCCGGGCCGATGCCGATCGCGGCCAGCAGCACGCCCTCGGCGGCGGCCGCCGCGTCCAGCCCGTGCACGGCGGTCACGGTGCCGGGCCGGTCGGGGGCCAGGAAGCGGGCGGCGGTCGCGTGCGCGGCCCGCCCGGGCAGCGGGCCGACCGGCTCACCGCTCATCAACGCGAAGTAGGCGCGCACGAGTTCGACCGGGTAGGCGGCCTCGATCAGATCGGCGATCGAGTCGCCGGGGAGCCGTCCGGCGCACTCCACCAGCACCGGGACGCCGTCCTCCAGGATCCACTCGCAGTGCAGCACCCCGTCGCCGAAGCCGACCGCGGCGGTCAGCCGCTCCGTCTCGGCGACCAGCAGTTCGCGCTGCTCCTCGGGCAGTTCGGCGGGGACGGTGTGTCCGGCCTCGATCGGGTACGGGCCGGGGTAGAGCACCTTGCCGGTGGTGTTCGCGAACACCGGGCGGCCGCGGGCGACCAGCAGCTCCACGCTGAACTCCGGTCCGCTGACGAAGCGTTCGGCCAGCATCGACGGCTCGATCGGCCGGTCCGGGACGAACACCCCCTCGTCCTGGGCCAGGCACTGCGCCCACGCCTCCTCGGCCTCCTCCGGGCGGCGGATCACCCGGGTGCCGACCGAGGCCTGCCGGTTGGCGGGCTTCAGCACCGCCGGCCCGGGGTTACGGGCCAGGAAGCCCGCCAGCTCGGCGGCGCCGCGCACCGGCTCGGACACCGGGTTGGCGATCCCCGCGGCGGCCGCGACCGTGCGCAACTGGTGCTTGTCGCGCAGGAGTTGGGCCGCCCCCAGGCTCGCCCCGGGCAGCCCGTAGCGCTCCGCGAGCCGGGCCGCGAACGGCACCGCGTACTCCACGGCGGGGATCACCGCGACCGGGTCGAGCCCCGGGTGGGCCGCGAAGAAGGCGTCCGCCCGGCCGGGCAGGTGGTACTCCCACTCGATCAGCCCGCGGACGAACGGCACCTGCTCCAGCGCCTCGGCGACGTGCCGCTTCCGGGCGACGTCCGGCTCCTCCACGTAGACCACCGAGTCGGCGGGCTGGAACGCCGCGATGGCGGGCACCGCGAAGGCCACGTAGCCGACGACCAGGACCGGCCGGGCGACCGGGGGTTGCGCGCTCATACCGTCCCTCCGACGACTTCCTGCTCGGCCTCGGCGCCGGCCCGCCGGCCGGCCCGGTGTTTGACGCCTGCCACGGCGAGCACCCCCGCCAGGCCGTTGACCAGCGCCATCAGCACCCAGAAGCCCGCGCCGAGCCGGTTCCACAGGACGACGCCGAGCAGCGGGCCGAGGGCCGACGCCAGGCCGGCCACGGCCTGCATGGTGGCGAGGTAGCGGGCCTTCAGCTCGGCGGGGAAGGTCGCCGGGTGCGCGAACATGCTGGGTCCGGCGATCATCAGGCCGCTCACCGCGAGCACCGCGCCGAACAGCACGAACGCCCCGGAGTGCGCCGCCAGTCCGTACACCGCCAGCCCGATCGAGTTGACCAGGTGGCCGACGCCGACCGCCAGGTGGGTGGGGATCCGGGTGATGTACGCGGTGATCTTCAGCTCGCAGGTGATCAGCACCACCGAGGAGGCGGTGAGCACCGCGCTGTACAGCCAGGTCGGGTGGCCGTCGTCGACGATCTCCAGCGGCAGCGAGATCGAGGACTGCACGTACGCGACGGTGCCCAGCATCACCGAGGCCAGGTAGGCGAGGTACGCCCGGTCGCGCAGCATCGCCGCGTACGCCGCCCGGCCGCCGGTGCGCCGCTCGGTCCGGTCCTGCGGCGCCTCCCGCGGCGCCTCCCGCGACGCCTCCTCCGGCACCGCGCGCCGGGGCAGCAGCCGGTAGGCGAGCCCCGCGTAGACCAGGGTGGTGGCGCCGTCCAGCCAGAACAGCAGGTCCCAGTCGAGCAGGATCACCCCGGCGGCGATCAGCGGCGCGAGGGCCGCACCGGTGTTGAGGGCGATCCGCATCATCGAGAACGCCATCACCTGGTAGCGCTCCGGCATCAGATCGCTGAGCAGCACCGACGCGGCCGGCCGGTACGCCTGCGCGAACAGTCCGGCCAGCGCGATCGCGACCAGCAGCGGGGCGAGCAGCCCGGGCCGGGCCAGCAGCGGCAGTACCGCGACCAGCGGCGCCGAGCCGGTCATCGCGACGACCGTCGTGATGCGCGGGCCGAGCCGGTGGGTGATCTCGCCGCCGAGCACCGTACCGAACACGGTGCCCAGGCTGTACGCGCCGAGGGCGAGGCCGGCGGTGCCGTCGGACATCCCCCGGTGCGTCAGGTAGAGCACCAGGAAGGTCTGGACGAACGCGCCCAGCTGGTTGACCAGGACGCCGCCGAGCAGGTAGCGGACGGTGGCCGGGGTGGCCCTGAGCGCGTCGAGGACGCCGATCGGTGGCTCGTCGTCGGTCATGCCGCCTCCTTCACTGCCGTGGCGATGCGTTCCGCGACCAGGGGCGCGGTGGAGAAGCCGCTGCCGCCGCAGGCGGCGCGGACCCACAGGCCCGGGGTGACCCGGACCAGCAGGGGACCGCCGGTGACGGCGTCCGCGGTGTAGTGGCAGACCCGGACGGTCGCCGGCGGGTAGCGGCCGAGACCGGGCAGGATGCCCTCCCCGGCCAGCCGGTCGACGTACGGCCGCTGGTCCTCGCCCGTGCTGTCGGTGTGGTCGACGGGCCGGCACACGGTGTCCGAGCTGAGCTTGAGCAGGGCGCCGGCACCCGGCGGCAGCAGCCAGCCGCGTCCTTCGCGGCCCAGGCCGCCCGCGGCGGGCGCGGCCTGCCACCAGTGCGCGTCCGGCGCGGGCGGGCGCACGTAGAGCATGGTCTGCCGGAACAACGTCACCCGGTGGTCCGTCAGCTCGCGGGTCCACGGCCCGGCGCAGAGCAGGGCGGCGTTCCCGCGGACCACCTCGCCACCGGCCAGCACGATCCGCCCGGCGTCCGGGTGGACGGCGGTGACCCGGCAGTACGGCCGCAGCGCCACGCCGGGCCGCACCGCCAGCCAGCGGGCGGCGGCCCGCAGCACCCGGTCGGCGAGCAGCACCCCGCCCGAGCGCTCCCGTACCGCCCCCGCGCCCGGCGGCAGGCCGAGCAGCGGCAGCCGGCCCGCGGTCAGCCGCTCCACCGCCACCCCGGCCCGGTCCGCCTCCGCCTCGACCGCGGCGAGCCGGTGCTCGGGCCAGGCGGTGACCACCCCGACCCGGCGGTACAGCGCGGCGCCGAGCACGGACTCCAGCTCCCGCCAGTGCCGGTGCGCGGCGAGCCGGTCGGCGGTGCCGTCCGGGTCGCCGGGCAGCAGGGTACGGATCACCCGGTGCTGGTCGTACGAGGTGGCGTCGGGGTTGGGCACCGGGCCGCGGTCCAGCACGGTGACCCGGTGCCCGGCCCGGGCGCAGGCGACGGCGGTGAGCAGTCCGGTGACCCCGGCGCCGACCACCACCACGTGCGCGGCGGTGCTGCTGCTCACCGCCTGCCGCCGGTCAGCCTGGGCAGTGGCCGCGGACGGACGGAGCGGGCCCGCGGCTCGGCCGGAATCGCCGTCTCGACCAGACCCGCGGCGGCCAGGTCGACCAGCAGCGGGGCGGCGCAGCGCAGGAAGAGGTCCAGCTCGTGCCAGAAGTCGCCGGCGTCGCGCGCGGTGACCTCCCGGCGGTCGAGCCGGGCGAGCTGCTCGGTGAGGGTGAAGGCGGCGGCGGTCAGGCTGAACCGGCGCGGGCCGAGTGCCGCGGCGAACCGTTCCACCAGCAGCTTCCCGGCCTGCCGGGAGCGTTCGCTGACCGGCAGCTCGCCGGCGCCCACGAACCGCTCGGCCTTCTCGGCCACCCGGTTCCACGGCTCGACCAGACGCTGCCCGCAGACCCGGTCCATCGCGGCGCGGGTGAAGTTGGTGCGCTGGAAGTCGGGTCCGGTGGCCGCCAGGTAGTAGCGGATCAGGTCGCGCGGCACCTCGGCGGCCAGCTGACGGCCCGTCACCACGTGGCCGCGACTGGTGGAGAACTTGTCGCTGTCCAGCTCGTAGAACTCGTTGGTGACGAAGTACGCGGGCAGCGCCAGCCCGCCGAGGGCGAGCAGCATGGCGGTGCCGGCCAGGGCGAAGGCGAAGCTGGCGTCGGAGCCGAAGAAGTACACCACTTCGGGCGCGGCCCCGGCGCTCCAGTACCGTTCGCCGTCGCCGGGCACCTCGCCGCGGGCCTCGGCGGCCAGCGCGATGGTGTGCAGGCTCCAGGCGATGGTCTCGGTGTCGGAGTACAGCACCTGGCCCGGGGTCTCGGCGAACGGCGCGGGGATGCCCCAGTCGATCGGCAGGGTGATCGGGTAGTCGGGCAGCGGGGCGGCCATCAACTCCTCGATCAGCTGGGCCAGTCGGGGCCGCATGGTAGGGGCGAGCCGCTCGAAGTAGGCGGTCAGCGCGGCCCGGTGCTCCTCCAGCGGCAGCACCAGCACCTCGCGGTCGCGCAGCTCGACCGCCAGCTCCGGGTGCTGGGTGGACGTCGGCCCGATCAGCTCGCCGGAGGCGATCCAGTGTCCGCAGTTCTCGCACAGCCCGGCGCAGCCCTCGCCCAGGCACACCGGGCAGCCGCCGCGCACGTAGGCGTCGGTGAGGAACTCCCCGGTGGCCGGCAGGTACGGGAAGGGCGTCGCCCGGAGCCTCAAGTGCCCCTCGGCGTGCAGCCGTTCGAAGAACCGCCGGACGGTCTTGGCGTACCGCTCGTCGAACCGGACGAAGCCGTCCGGTTCGATGCCGGCCGCGGCGAGCGTGGCCTCGACCTGCTCGGCGGCGCGCAGCCGCAGCCGCTCGGGCTGCTCGCCGAGCCGGCGGGCGGTGGTGACGATGTAGTTCTGGGTGAAGTGCACGCCGGTGCCGAACAGGGTGTCCCGGCCGGTCGCGCGGGCGTGCCGGGCGCACACGTCGGCGGAGAGGAACGGCCCGGCCAGGTGACCGAGGTGGAGGTCCCCGTTGGCGGTGGGCCCGGGGGCGACGACCAGCAGCCGGCCCATCACCGGCTCCCCCGGTCGGCGAGGGCGGTGTGCCGGTCGAGCAGCTCGCCGCAGATGTCCCGGGCCCGGTGGGCGAGCACGCTGATCAGGGAGTCGGCGATGCCGTGGGTGGCCTCGTTGACGCCCTGCAGGTAGAGCGCGCCGCCCGCGGTCTCGCCCAGCTCGACCCGGTAGTTGCGGCTGACGGTGACCTCCGGCAGACCCGCCTTCTCGGTCAACTCCCGTACCAGGGCGGGCATCCGGCTGTCGTAGCCGGTGCCGAGCAGCACCAGGTCGCAGCGGTGCTCGGTGACCTTGCCGGTGCGCCGGTCGCGCAGGTCGAGCACCACCTCGCCGTCCTCCTCGCGGGCGGCGACCACCTCGGTCATCGCCTGCACCTCGGCGCGGCCGGTGCCGATCATCTTCTCCCGGTACAGCATCAGGTACAGCTCGTCCAGGAACGGCGGCGCCAGGCCCGCGTAGTTGGTCAGCCGCATCTCGTCCAGCACCTGGGCGCGCATCTCGGCCGGCGCGTCGAAGAACTCGTCGACGAAGGACGGGTAGAACAGCTCGTTGACGAACTTGCTGGTCTGGTAGTTCTGCAGGCCGATCGAGCGGACCAGCATGGTGACGCTGGAGTTCGGCAGGTTCTCGTACACCGCCATGAACATCTCGGCGGCGCTCTGCGCTCCGCCGACCACCACGGCGCGGAGCGGGGCCTCCTTGTCCACGGCGGCGATCCGGCTGCGGAAGCGGGCGCTGTGGATCACCTTCTCGGCGGACAGGCCGGCGAAGACCGCCGGAACGTTCGCGTCCCGGCCGGCCCCGATCACCAGGTCCCGGCAGCGGATGGTGTCGCCGTCGGCCAGCGTCACCTGCCAGCCGGTGAGCCGGCCCCCCGCGTCGTACAGCGGCTCGGTGGCGGTGGCCCTGGCGTCGTAGCGGATCCGCACCTTCTCCAGCGAGGCGGCCACCCACTGCAGGTAGTCGGAGAACTCCCAGCGGTGCGGATGGAACGTGCCCAGGTTGATGAACTGGTCGAGTCTGCCGTGCTGGTGCAGGAAGTTCAGGAACGAGAACCGGCTGCGCGGGTCCCGCAGGGTCACCAGGTCCTTCAGGAAGGACACCTGGCTGCGCGCCCACGGCATCAGCAGGTCGCGCTGCCACTTGATGTCCGGCGCCTGCTCCAGCAGCAGCGTGCGCTCGGCCAGCTCGGTCGACCCGCACTCCTCGATCGCCGCCGCCAGCGCCAGGTTCGCCGGGCCCGCGCCGATCGCCAGCACGCCCGCCTCTAGGTCAGCCACACTTCCCCCTCGTGGACTCGGGTTCCGGCAACAGGAGTTGTTGCGCCTGGAAACCTAGGCAGCAGCCGTTCCCGGCAGGTAGGGAGGGCTTCCCGGCCCCCCGGGAAATTCCAGACCCGCCCCACCACCACCCCCGGGAACGCCACCCCCCGGGCCCCCGGCACGGGTCAGCGCCCGCCAGTCGTTCCGAACGCCGGCGGGAGCCGGCGGCTCTGCCCGTGGCGAATCTGCGGCGGGCAGAGAAAGGGGAGGCGGGGGGCTCGGGCGGTCAAGAGTGGAGTCGACGGCATCCACGCCTCGACAAGGAGACCCGATGACTCCACTCACCCCGCTCCCGCTCCGCGCGGAGGAGGGCGACACGCCGCCCAGCCGCTTCGACGACCACCTCGCGGCCCAGTTGCTCGGACAGCGGATCGTGCTGCTCGGCACGCAGGTCGACGACGTGTCGGCCAACCGGGTGTGCGCGCAGTTGCTGTTGCTGTCGGCGGAGGATCCGCGCACCGACATCAGCCTGTACATCAACAGCCCCGGCGGGTCGGTCACCGCGGGGCTCGCGATCTACGACACCATGCGGCTCATCCCGAACGACGTCTCGACGCTGGCCATGGGGTTCGCCGCCAGCATGGGCCAGTTCCTGCTCACCGTGGGGGCGCCCGGCAAGCGGTTCGCGCTGCCGAACGCGCGGATCATGATGCACCAGCCCTCGGCGGGCATCGGCGGGACCACCGCGGACATCGAGATCCAGGCGGAGAACCTCCAGTTCACGAAGAGGGCCATCGAGCGGATCACCGCCGAGCACACCGGGCAGAGCGAGGAGACGATCGCGCGGGACGGCGACCGGGACCGCTGGTTCACGGCCGAGCAGGCCAGGGAGTACGGGATCGTGGACCGGGTGGTGGAGTCGGTCACCGACATCCGCCCGGCCGCGTCGCGCCGACGGATGGGGCTGTGACATGGGGTCGTACACGGTTCCCTACGTGATCGAGCGGACCGCGCAGGGCGAGCGGTCCTACGACGTCTTCAGCCGGCTGCTGAACGAGCGGATCGTCTTCCTCGGCACCGAGATCGACGACGGGGTCGCCAACGTGGTCATCGCGCAACTCCTGCACCTGGAGTCGGAGAACCCGGAGCGCGAGATCTCGATCTATCTCAACTCGCCCGGCGGATCGTTCACTTCGCTGATGGCGATCTACGACACGATGACGTTCGTGCAGGCGCCGATCTCGACGTTCTGCGTCGGTCAGGCGGCGTCGACGGCGGCGGTCCTGCTGGCCGGCGGGGATCCCGGGCGACGGTTCGTCCTCCAGCACGCGCGGGTGCTGCTCGGCCAGCCGGCCAGCGGGGGCCGGCAGGGGACGGTCTCCGACCTCAGCCTCGCGGCCAAGGAGATGGTCCGCGTCCGCTCGGAGGTGGAGGAGGTCCTGTCGCGGCACACGCACCACGACGTGGCGACGCTGCGCGCGGACATGGACCGGGACAAGGTGTTCACCGCCGAGGAGGCCGTCGCCTACGGGCTCGCCGACCAGGTGCTGAGCCGGCGGCTCGCGCTCGCCTGAGCCGGTCGGCGGTGGCCGACGGCCGGGGCCGACGTCTGGGGCCGGCGATCCGGCCGGAACGGCGCGGTGTACCGCCACCACCGCCGTTCCGGCCGGACCGCCGGTCCGTCAGGCGGCCAGGCAGAGGCCGTCGTGCCGCGCCGTGGGCGAGGTGCGGCCGTGGCCCACCCGGCTCGGGGTGTACCGGGTCAGCTCGTCCTGGGCCAGCGAGAGCAGGTCGCCGAGGCCGAGCCCGAGGGCCTTGGCGGCGGCCGCGAGCACCTCGGAGGAGGCCTCCTTGCGTCCGCGCTCCAGCTCCGACAGGTACGGCATCGAGATCCTGGCCTCCTCCGCGACCTCCTTCAGCGTGCGCTCCTGGGCGAGCCGCTCGCGCCGCAGCACGCCGCCGACCAGGTCGCGCCAGAGGGGTTCCCTCGGCGCGGGGGTCGGCGGGGCTCCCGCCGGTCGCTGCGGGGTCCGGGCGGCCCCGCCGGAACCGGGCGGCGAGGCCTTCGGGCGCAGGGGAATGACGCGGGCTTCGTTCGGCGCATGAGTGCTCACCCCTTCAGCCTAGGGATCCGGGGCGCCGGGGGAAGGGAGTGGCGTTCTGCCCTGGGTGAAGCCCGGTCGTTCCCCGGCCCCCGTCGGCCTTCCTCAGCCCGCCGCGCGGGCCGTGGGGGCCGCACCGGCGGTACTGGCCGTACCTGCCGTACGGGCCGTACCTGCCGTACGGGCCGTACCTGCCGTACGGGCCGCGCCGGCCATTGCGGTGAGCCGCTCCGCCACTGCCGCCGGGCTCGGCATCGCCGCGATCTCGGCGCTGACCTCCCGCGCGGCGCGGGCCAGCGCGTCGTCGGTGAGCAGCCGGCGCAGCAGCTCCGGTCCGATCTCCTCGGCGCCCGCGCTGAGCCCGGCTCCCCGCTCCCGCACCGCGTCCGCGGTGATGAAGCGGTCCGACCCGTCGGGCAGCACGAGTTGCGGGACGCCCGCGTCCAGCGCGCCGAGCGCGCTGCTGCTGCCGCCGTGGTGGATCACGGCGGTGCAGGTGTCCAGCAGCGCCCGCCACGGCACCCAGCCGTACGCGCGGACGTTGTCCGGCAGGGTGCCGAGGGTGCCGAGGTCGAGTTCGCCGGTCGCCAGCACGAACTCCGCGTCGAGGTCGGCGGCGGCCGCGATCACCCGTTCGAGCCTGGTCAGGCCGTCGGTCTTGGGCGGAACGGTGCCCAGGGTGACCGCCACCCGCGGGCGGTCGGCGGGCGTGGCCAGGGGCTCGGGGACTCCGCCTTCGCCGTTGTAGGCGACGGGCCGCAGCGAGCAGCCGTACCGCTCGCCCCCGGCCATGCTCGGCGGCGCGAGGTCGATGGTGTCGGCCGGCTCGGGCAGCCGGTCGATTCCGTGCCGGGCGAAGGTGTCCGCCATCTCCGCGAGCATCAGGGCGCGCAGCTTCGGGGTGCGGACGAAGCCCAGGTCGTGCTGGACGGCGGGCACGCCCAGGCGGGCCGCCGCGAGCAGGGCCACCGGGAACTGGTACTCGTACACCACCAGGTCCGGCCGCCACCGCGTGGCGAGCTCGACCATCGCGTCGGCCACCCGGCTGTTGACGTGGGCGGCCAGCGGGACGAAGGCCTCGCGGTCGGCCGAGTTGGTCTCGATCACCCGCCGCATCAGGTCGGGCCGCCGGGTGCGGCCGGCCTCCCTGATCTCCTTGCGCCAGTCGATCCCGGGCGCGAGGGGCAGGTAGGGCAGTCCGGAGCCGGCGACGGGCTCGCCGCCGTCCATCGAGGTCACCGCGACCTCGTGGCCGAGCTGACGCATCGCCCTGGCCAGCGGGACCAGCGGGAAGAGGTGGCCGAAGCCGGGGGCGCCGGCGAACAGTACACGCATGAAGGAACCTCGATCGTCGGGACGGGGGAAGGAGGGCGGGACAGGTGCGCGGGACAGGCGGGTGGGAACGGGCCGGCGGCTCAGGAGGCGGCCCGGTGCAGGGCCTTTTCCAGGCCGTTCAGCACGGCGTTGCAGTCGCGGTGCAGCGTGGCGGCGTCGACGGCGCTCAGCAGGTAGACCCCGAGCCAGTTGCGCGATCCCGCGGAGGGGTCGAAGGCGGGGACGGGCTGCCCCGCGGGCATGGCGAAGGCCGGTACGGCCTCGATGGTGCTGCCCGGTGACAGCAGGCTCTGCCAGTCGACGGCCTGCGGGTTCCAGACCGGCCGGCTCCGCCAGGGCACTCCGGCCGCGTCGGCCGGGACGACCGCCACCGACGCGGCGGCCCGGACCCCGTCGGTGAGCATCGCCTCGGGGTAGCGGACCCGCTCGCCGAGCAACTGCCGGACCAGCATGCCGATCGGGTCGAGCCCGAAGACCTCGTGGACCTGCCTGGTCGTCAGCAGGCCGCCGAACCTGGCCGCGGTCTCGATGACCACCAGCCCGCCGTCCTTCATCAGCTTCAGCTCGGTGTGGGTGCCGCAGTTCTCCAGCCCGAGCGCGTCGACCGCACGTCGCGACACCTCCTCGATCCGGCGCTGCAGCGGCACCGGCATGACGGAGGGCGAGGTGCTGGCCACCTCGACGAAGGACGGCACGGTCGGCAGCTTGGCGGTGATGGCCAGCGGGTGGTAGACGCCGTCCGCGACGATGCCCTCCACGCTCACGTAGTCGCCGTAGCCCGGCTCCTGGTACCAGCCCTCGGTGGAGCCCTGGGCGATCTCCTCGACCAGGCGGTCCCGGTCGGTGTCCGCGGCGTAGAGCTCGTTCATGCCGACCTGGCTGCCGGCCCGGAGTCCGCGCTCGATCTCGGCCCACGCCGAGGCGGCGTCCTCGGGCGATTCCAGCACGATCTGGGCGACCGACCCGGCGCCCCAGGCCGGCTTGAGCAGCAGCGGGGGTGTGAACTCGGCCAACGCGGCTTCCAGGTCCGCGAGTTCGTCGACCCGGCGGAACCCGGGTATCGGCACGCCGGCGGCGGCCCACGCCTCCCGCATGAGCCGCTTGTCCCGGGCGCGGAGGATGCCCGCGCCGGCACCGGCCAGGCCCAGCCGGCTCGCGGCGTGCGCGACGGCCAGCACCGCGAACTCCGAGAGGGTCAGCACCGCGTCGGCGCCGATGGCCTTGGCGTGCTCCACGATCAGCTCGACCAGTTCGTCGCCGCGCGGCGCCGCGGGCACCAGCTCGATGCTGGTACAGCTGGGCCGCCACACCTCCTCGGCGGTCGTGGGCAGCGGTGCCAGCGCGAGGACGTGCAGCTCCCCGCAGGCGGCGATGCGCGGGAAGGCGTACTCGAGCGGGGCTCCGCCCTTGACGTAGACGTACAGGATCCTGTTCAACGTGCTTTCTCCTGACAGAAGTTCATGAGGCCTGGGACGCGCGCAGCGGGCTGCCGCACACGGGGCCGCCGTGACGCGCCCGCGTGCCGGGCCGACCGTGACGCGCCCGGACCCGCGTGCCGTCCGGCGCGCGGGCCGTCCGGGCGGTGTCGCTCCCGCCCTTACGCCATCCGGGCCCGCGTGCGGTCCGGGCCGCGTCAGCCGGCGGTGCGGAAGGGGCGCAGTTGCAGCAGGTCGATCCGGTCGCCCTCGATCGCCCACTCGATGTCGACCGGGGCGCCGTACGTCTCGTCGGGCGAGAAGTGCGACTGCAGCAGCCGGCTGATCAGGGCCAGCCGGCGCAGCAGGTCCTTGGTCCCGGCGTCCAGGTCGGTGGTGGCGGTGCCCAGCGAGACCGTGCGGCTGCCGCCCTCCACGGTGTTGCACAGGTACTGCAGCGGGGCGCCCGTGCCGGTGACGACGTCGGTCACCGAGCGCGGCGAGACGTTGAGGTAGACGTCGCGGAAGTCCCGCGGGCTCAGCGGGTTGCAGGTGACCAGGACGCCGCCGACGGTGGCGCCGACCTGTTCCTGGACGATCACGCCCATGCGGCAGTGGTCCAGCGGGATGCCCGCCTGGCGCCGCAGCAGCACCGCACGCGGCGAGAGCAGCGAGGCCCACACCTCCCGGACCGCGTCGACGACCGCGTCCGTGCCTCCCCGGACGTTCGCCACCGACTCGTAGAGTCCGGCGGCGGAGAAGCCCGGAAGGTCCTCGGCGTTGGAGGAGCTGCGGACGACCTGGACGGGGACGCCGTACAGGTGCCGGTGGATCGCCCGGTCGATCTCGGTGCGGATCGGGCCGGGCAGCGGGGTGCCGAGGATCAGCCGCTGGGCTTCGAGGCAGAGTTCCTCGATCCGCGAGGTCCCCTCCGCGGACGAAGCCTCCTCCCGGCCCGAAGTCCGGTGCCGGAGCTCGGTGTCGGGCCGGTCCCGGAGCTCGGAGTCGAGCCGGCCGAGGGCGTCCCGCAGCTCCGCCGAGGAGTCGAGGAAGCGCTGCTGGAGGGAGAACGGCAGCACGATCCCGCGCGGCACGTGGGCGTGCTCCTTCACCAGGTGCCGCGCGGCGGCGGTCAGCTCGGCCTCGTCGGCGCCCTCCGGAAGGCCGAGTTGCCGGGCCAGGTAGCGCAGCAGGTTGTCCCGGGGCGGGCGGGGCACGCGGTAGAAGCCGAGCCAGCGGGGTGAGCCGTACTCCAGCAGGTGGGTGAGTTCACCGAGGTTGGCGGCCTTGGTGCCGAACCGGACGTGGTCGCCCGCACGCAGCGCGGAGAGCGGGGTGATCGGGGTGGGCCCGAGGTCGGGCCGCTCCACGGCGACGCGTTCGGCCGGCGGCGTCGGGCGGACGCCCCCGCCGCCCGGCTGGGCGGCCTCGAGGAGGAGGTCCTCACCGTCGGCGTCGACCCGGTAGCGCACCCAGCGGCCGGCCAGGCCGGCGCGGTCGATCCGTTCGGCGGCTCCGATCCCGATGGCGTTGGGGATCCGCCATCCGGCGGCCATCACGTTGATGTGGGAGAGCGGTGTGGTGTGCTCGGTGTGGATGATGCCGGACACCCGGGGGATGTCCTCGGGCACCCGGGGCATCACCACGATGTCCTGCCACTCCAGGGGCTCGGGGTCGGCCCGGTACTCCTCCTCGGAGCGGAACACCCGCAGCCGCCCGTGGGCCGCTCCGGGGTTCAGCGGCACGAACGAGGCCGTGGAGTAGAGCTCGTGGGACAGGATGCGAGGTATCTCGCTCTCCGGGATGCGGGCGACGTAGCCCTCCTGCCGGTGGCCGGCCGGTTTGAGGAGCAGCGGCAGCGTCGGGTCGATGTGCTCGCGCACCCGGTGGTAGAAGAACCGCAGCATGTCCTGGGACATGGTGTCGACGTCGACCGTTTCCAGCGACAGGAAGCCGTCGGCCGCGGGGCCGCTTTCCGCGGCGCGGCGGGTGTGGTGGGCGAGGGTCCCGAGATAGAAGCGGCGGTCGGGATTCCGGTAGACGTCGTCGTTGAACGAATCGAGCCCGCGGGCCAGTTCCTCGATCGACATACCGAGGATCTCGCCCGCGATGTAACGGACGTGGAGGATACCGTCCGCACTGTCGATGAAGTGGAGCACCGACTCGTCCCGGTCGAGCACGATCTTCACATAGGGGTGACCACCGACGCGGCCGGCGAGCCGGTAGAACTCCGGGAGGGTGAGCCTGTTGCCTGCGAGGCGGGGCCGCGTGGTCGCGTCATTGCGATCCGAACGGGTCATGCGCACAGTTCAGCCATTCGTCATCGTACACACGATCAGTGTGCGTGTGGTTCAGAAGGGTGGTACGGCTACGCACACAGTGCCATCACATCCGAACGTTTGACGAATGGTCATGTGACATCAGGCCATCGTGCATCGATTTCGGCCATGGAATCCCCCTCGGCGGAATCCACGGCACCACCGATCGTGGCGGAGGTCACAGGAACTCACCAGAACTCCCGGGAACTCCCGGGAACTCCCCGGAACTCCCCGGAACTCTCCGGAACTCTCCGGAACTCCCCGGAGGGCGTGATCCCCGAGGGCGATCGAGCATTTCCGGAAATGTTGACTGTTGCACGACCCCGGCGCGTGGCAGGGCACGCACCGGGGCCGTTGCGGGGCGGGTCGCGGCTAGCAGATCCGCGGCAGCTGTTCGCCGATCGGGAGGTCCACCACCCGGGTTCCGCCGAACGCCGTGCGGGCGACGACCATGCCGGGGTGGTCGGGAACGCACTCGCCGATCACCGCCGCGCCCGCGCCCAGCGGGTGGGCCCGCATGGCGGCGAGCACGGCCTCCGCCTCCCGGCGCGGTACGAAGGCGACCAGCTTGCCCTCGTTGGCGACGTACATCGGGTCGAGGCCCAGCACGGCGCAGGCGTTCGCCACCTGCGGCGGGACCGGGACGGAGCGCTCGGTCACCACCACGCCCACGCCCGCCGCCGCCGCGATCTCGTTGAGCGCCGCGGCCAGGCCGCCCCGGGTGGGGTCGCGCAGGACGTGCAGGTCGGGAGTGACGGCCAGCATCGCCTCGACCAGGCCGCCGAGCGCGGCGCAGTCGCTCTCGATCCCGACCCCGAACTCCAGGCCCTCGCGGACGCTCATGATCGCGACGCCGTGCAGCCCGATCTCCCCGCTGACGATCACCACGTCACCCGGGACAGCCCGCTGCGGCCTGATGTCCACGCCCGCCGGGACGAGCCCGATGCCGGCGGTGTTCAGGTAGACGCCGTCGCCGTGGCCGGCCTCGACCACCTTGGTGTCCCCGGTGACGACCTCCACCCCGGCCGCGCGCGCGGCGGCGCCCATCGACCGGGCCACCCGGTCCACGACGGCCATCTCCACCCCTTCCTCCAGGATGAAGCCGCAGGACAGGTAGGCGGCCCGCGCGCCGCTCATCGCCAGGTCGTTGACCGTCCCGTTGACGGCGAGGTCACCGATGCCGCCGCCGGGGAAGAACAGCGGCCGGACGACGTAGGAGTCGGTGGAGAAGGCGAGCCTGGCGCCGCCGAGCTCCAGGACCGCGGAGTCCGCGAGGACGGCGAGGGTCCGGCCGCCGAACGCGGGGGCGAAGAGGTTGGCCACGAGCTCGGCGGACATCGCCCCGCCGCCGCCGTGCCCCATCACCACCCGGGGGTGGTCGCGCAGCGGCAGCGGACAGCTCCACCCGGAGAAGTCGGGCGCCGGGGCCGGCCCCACGGCCGGCTCCGCGCCGGGCGCCACGGCCCGCTCCGCGGCCGCCTCCGCGACGTCCTCCACGGCCGGAACCGCCGACGGCCCGGTCAGGATCTCGGTGTCAGCCAACGGGGCTCGCCTCCCGGGAAACGCCCGGCGTGCCGAGCCGCCGGTAGAGGTAGTACGCGGCGCAGGCCCCCTCGCTGGACACCATGGTGGCGCCGAGCGGGGTGCGCGGGGTGCAGACGGTGCCGAAGGCCTCGCACTGGTTCGGCTTGAGCAGGCCCTGCAGGACTTCGCCGCTGCGGCACTGGGCGGGTTCGCGGGTGGTGATCCCGGCGACGTCGAAGCGGTGCTCGGCGTCGTGGTCACGGTAGCGCGGCGAGAGCCGCCAGCCGCTCCGCGGGATGACGCCGATCCCGCGCCAGGCCCGGTCGGTCACCTCGAAGACGTCCTCCAGCATGGCCCGGGCGGCCGGGTTGCCCTCCGGGCGGACGGCCCGCGGGTAGGCGTTGTCGACGGTGTGCTCCCCGCGCTCCAACTGCCGTACGGTGCGGCGGATCCCCTCCAGGATGTCCAGCGGTTCGAAACCGGTGACCACGATCGGCACCCGGTGGCGCTCGGCCAGCGCCGGGTACTCGTCGATGCCCATCACGCTGCACACGTGCCCGGCCGCGAGGAAGCCCTGGACCCGGCAGTCCGGCGAGTTCATGATGGCCTCGATGGCCGGGGGCACGCGCACGTGCGAGACGAGCATGCTGAAGTTGCGCACCCCGTGCTTCCTGGCCTGGTGGACGGCCATGGCGTTCGGCGGGGCGGTGGTCTCGAAGCCGATGCCGAAGAAGACCACCTCGCGGTCCGGGTTCTCCCGGGCGATCCGCAGCGCGTCCAGCGGCGAGTAGACCACGCGCACGTCACCGCCCTCCCCGCGGACGCGGAAGAGGTCCCGGTCGGTGCCCGGCACCCGCAGCATGTCGCCGAACGAGCAGAAGATCACCCCGGGCCGGGCGGCGATCGCCAGCGCCCGGTCGATCACCTCCAGCGGGGTCACGCACACCGGGCACCCCGGCCCGTGGATCAACTCCACTCCCTCCGGCAGCAGTTGGTCGATGCCGTGCCGGATGATGGTGTGGGTCTGCCCGCCGCACACCTCCATCAGCGCCCACGGTCTGGTGACCACCGCCCTGATGTCGGCGAGCAGGCCGCCCGCCAACTCCGGGTTCTGGAACTCCTCCAGGTACCTCACTGCCGCTCCTCCGTTCCGGCCAGGCCGGCCGCCGCCTCCCACGGGTCGCCGAACTCCTCCTGCAGGAGCCCGAGTTCGGCGAAGAGCTCCAGGGTCCGCCGGGCCGACTCCTCGTCCAGGCGCTGCAGGGCGAAGCCGACGTGCACGATGGCGTACTCACCCACCTCCAGGTCGGGGAGGTACTCCAGGCACACGTCCTTGACGACTCCGCCGAAGTCGACGACCGCCATCCGCGTCCCGTCACGCTCCGCGATCTCCATCACCCTGCCGGGCACCGCCAGGCACATGGGTCCTCTCCTCTCAACCGGCGCCCGAGCCGCCGGCCCGGGCGGCCACCATCAGCTGGCCGAGCGCCAGTCCGCCGTCGTTGGGCGGCACCCGGCGGTGCCGCAGCACGGTGAAGCCGTCCGCCCGCAGCCCCCGCGCGCAGTCGGAGGAGAGCAGCGCGTTGGCGAAGACCCCTCCGGTCAGCGCGACCGTCTCCAGGCCGTGCTCCTCCCGGGCGGCCCGGCACAGCGCGCGGACCAGTCCCGCCACGGCGCCGTGGAACCGGCCGGCGACCAGCCCGCTCGACGCGCCGGCGGCGAGGTCGGCGACCACCGCCGCCAGCACCGGTCCGGGATCTGCGGTCAAACCCCCACCGGCCCCGCGGAGTTCGAAGCCGTAGGGCTCGTCGGCCGGGCCGTGGGCCAGCGCCGCCGCCTCCAGTTCGATCGCCGCCTGCGCCTCGTACTCGGCCAGCTGGCAGACACCGGCCAGCGAGGAGACCGCGTCGAACAGCCGGCCCATGCTGGAGGTCGGCACGCAGTTCAGCGAGCGCTCCAACTGCCGCTCCAACACGGCCGATTCGCCATCCGGACAGGCCCGAACCGGCGGCAGGCCGGCCGCCCACGGGAGGCCCGCCGCCCACAGGTGGGCGAGCGCCATCCGGTACGGGCGCACCACCGCCGCGTCACCGCCCGGCAGCGGGACGTACGCCAGGTGTCCGAAGCGGCGGAAGCCGTCGTAGTCGGCGAGCAGCACCTCACCGCCCCAGACCGCCCCGTCGTCGCCGTACCCGGTCCCGTCGAACGCGACCCCGATGACGGGACGGCGACCGTCCAGCCCGTGCTCCGCCATGACCGAGGCGACGTGCGCGTGGTGGTGCTGCACCGGCCTGAGTTCCTCCCGCCGGAAGGACCGCCGGGCGTGCCGGGCGGACCGGTAGCCGGGGTGACGGTCCACCGCCAGCACCTCCGGCCGGACCCCGGTGACGGCCCCCAGGTGCGCCACCGCGCGGTCGAAGGCGTCCAGCGTGGCGAGGTCGTCCATGTCCCCGATGTGCCCGGACATCCAGGCGTAGCCGTCGCGCGCCAGCGCGAAGGTGTTCTTGAGGTCGCCGCCGACGGCGAGCACGGGGCGGACCGGCACGGGGAGCGGCAACGGCAGCGGCGCTTGGCCGCGGGAGCGGCGGACCGGCAGCTGTTCCCCGTCCACCACCCGCACCACCGAGTCCTCGCACGGGACGTGGATGGTCCGGTCGTGCGTCAGCCAGGCGTCCACCAGCGGGGCGAGTCTGGCGAAGGCGTCCCGGTCGTCCGTCACGATGGGCTCGCCGGAGAGGTTGGCGCTGGTCATCACCAGCAGCCCGGGGCCGGGCGGCGCGAGCAGCAGGTGGTGCAGCGGGGTGTACGGCAGCATCACGCCGAGGTCGGGGCTGCGCGGCGCCACGGCCTCCAGCGCCGCCGACGGCGGGCCCGACCGGCGGAGCAGCACGATCGGCCGGACCGGACCGGTGAGCAGTTCCTCCTCGACCGGTCCCAACCGGACCAGCCCGGCGATCTCCCCGAGGTCCCGGGCCATCAGGGCGAAGGGTTTGGCGCCGCGCCGCTTGCGCCGGCGCAGCCGGGTGACGCTCTCCTCGTTCAGCGCGTCGCACGCCAGGTGGTACCCGCCGATGCCCTTGACGGCCAGGATCGCCCCGGCGCGCAGCAGCCGGCGGGCCTCGTCGAGGGCGGCCCCGCGCTCGACCGCCGGCCTCCCCGGCACGGCCAGGGCGAGTCCTGGCCCGCACGCGTGGCAGCAGACCGGCTGCGCGTGGAAGCGCCGGTCGGCCGGATCGGTGTACTCCCGGGTGCAGTCCGGGCACATCGGGAACCCGGCCATGGTGGTGTTGGCCCGGTCGTAGGGCAGCCCGGTGACGATGGTGTGGCGCGGGCCGCAGTTGGTGCAGCTGATGAACGGGTGCCGGTAGCGGCGGTCGCCCGGGTCGGCCAGTTCGGCGAGGCAGTCCGCGCAGGTGGCGGTGTCCGGCGGCACCAGGGTCCGCCGCGGGCCGTCGTCCCGGGACGGCGTGATGGCGAAGCCGGACGCACCGGTGGGGGGCAGCGGCGCGTGCTCCACGGAGGCGACCCGGGCCAGCGGCGGCGCGTCGCTCGCGACGCGCCGGCAGAACGCCTCCACGGCCTCCCGCCGGCCCTCGACCTCGGCCAGCACCCCTTCGCCGGTGTTGGTGACGGTGCCGGCGAGACCGAGCTCGGCGGCGAGGGCGAAGACGAACGGCCGGAAGCCGACGCCCTGGACGACCCCGTGGACCGCCACCCTCCGCCGTTCCGGCCCGGCCTGTGCCTGACCGACCGTCACGACCGCCCCGCTTCCACGTCCGGGAGCTGCGGATCCGGGTGCGGGTGGGCGTGCGGGTGCGGATCCGGGTGGGCGTGCGGATGCGGGTGGGCGTGCGGGTGCGCGTGCCCAGGTGCCCCGTGTCCCGGCGCGCCGTGTCCGAGCGCCCCGTGTCCGAGCGCTCCCTGCTCCGGCGCGCCCGCCATCACCGGCCGGTGCACCTCCGCGCCGTCCAGCACGGCGCACGCCCGGTCCAGCAGCTCCCCGACCCCCTGCCCGGTCCGGGCCGAGGTGAACAGCACCTCCACCCCCGGGTTGACCCGCGCGACGCTCGCCAGGAACGCGGCCTCGTCGAACTCCACCGCCGCCGCGAGGTCGGCCTTGGTCACCAGTACCAGGTTGGCCAGCCCGAACGCCGTCGGGTACTTGAGCGGCTTGTCCTCCCCCTCGGTGACCGAGGCGAGCACCACCCGCAGCGACTCGCCGAGGTCGTACGAGGCCGGGCAGACCAGGTTGCCGACGTTCTCCACGAACAGCAGCCTGGTCCCCCGCGGCAGCCAGCCGTCCAGCTGGCCGCTGAGCATCTCCGTCTCCAGGTGGCACAGCCCGTCGGTGAGCACCTGCTTCACCGGCGCGCCCGAACGGGCCAGCCGCATCGCGTCGTTCTCCGTGGCGAGGTCCGCGGTGAGCGCCGCGACCGGGATCCCCCGCTCCCCGGCCAGCCCGAGTTCGGCCTCCAGCAGCGCCGTCTTCCCGCTGCCCGGGCTGGAGAGCAGGTTCACGGCGACGGTGCCCTGGGCGGCGAGCCGCGCACGCAGCTCGCGGGCTCCGTCGTCGTTCCGGGCGAGCACCGCCCGCCGGAGTTCCACCGTGCGACACATGGGTTTCAGCCTTCCTGTCCGGCTCCGGCGCCCGCCGGGCGTTCGGCCCACTCGACGCCGAGGATCTGCAGCTCCCGGCCCGCCAGCAGCTCGACCCGGGTGCCGTCGCAGTGCGGGCACCCCAGGTCGGGCGGCATGCCGACCGCCCACTCCACCTCGCACGGCACGCACCTGGCGCGTGCCGGCACCGCCTCGGTCTCCAGTACCGCGCCTTCCAACAGCGTGCCGGAGCAGGCGAGTTCGAAGCAGAAGTCGAGCGCCGACGGCACCACCCCGGCCAGCTCACCGACCTGCAGGCGCACCCGCGCCACCGCGTCCACGCCGTGCTCGCGCGCCGCGGCGTCCACCTGCTCGACGACTGCCGTCGCGATCGACATCTCGTGCATGGGCCCCGCTCCCGCCGCTGGAGGCAACAGGCTTCATTACAGGGTGCGGCGGCGGCAGCGGCTCGAAGCCGCGCCGCCGCCGCACCCGGGACTACGCCGTTCGCAGCAGTCCGCCGCTCACATCCGGCGAATGCGCAGATAGCGCTTCAGCTCGTCCAGGTTCTGCCAGACCAGCGCCGCGACGACGGCCCCGGCGGCCACGGCGGCCACGCCGAGCAGGTTCTTCACCATGTCGATGCCTCTCTCTCCGTTTGCACGTCCGCTTGCCGGTGCACCACGTGCCCGTCCGCGGTCCCGTCCGCGTTCCCGTCCACCCGCTCGTCCGGCCCGTCCGCACCGACGGCCCGCAGGACCAGCCGGACCGCCTCCTCGACGGCGGCGGCCACCGGTGCGCTCAGCCCGATGCCCTCCTCCAGCGACTCCGGCTCGCACCCCACCACGAGGACCCGCCCGGGCGGCGACCCGCCCGTCCCGGCGGCCAGCGTGCCGAGCAGGCCGAGCACGGCGTCCGGTCCCATCCGGTGCCCGTCCAGCGCGGGCGCCTCCACCGGTCCGGCGTCCGGCTCGATCAGGTGGACCGTCCCCGGCGCGGACCCGCGTGCGGTGGCGTCGACGAGCACCAACATCCGGTACCCGTCGAGGAGTTGATAGGCCAGGTGGACGCCGCGCACCCCGACGTCGACCACGTCGACGTCCTCCGGCAGCCGGTGCTCGCGCAGCCGCCGGACGGTCTCCACCCCGAACCCGTCGTCGCCGAGGAAGATGTTGCCCACCCCGGCGACCAGCACCCGCCCCGCCGTCACGGCCCCTCCAGCGGCGTGATCTCGTCCGGCTGGAAGTACCGGTACCGGCCCTGGGCCCGCCACAGGTCCGCCCCCGGGTCGTCCTCCAGCGTCACCGCCAGGTGCACCGAGCCGTCGACGTCGTGCAGGACGGCCTCCACCACGGCGGTCCGCCCGTCCAGGAACAGGTCCTGGGCGTCGGTGCGCCGCCGGCCGGGCCGGAGCAGCACCCGGCTGCCGGCTCCCACCTCGTGGCCGCCGACCAGCACGTGGTCCCGCCCGGGGTCGACCCCGGCATCGGCACCCGGGTCCCACCAGGGCTGCTCGGGGGCGTTCCCGGTGAGCTCACGCAGGCCCCGGACGGCGCCGTGCAGCCGCTCCAGCACCTCCGGGGGCATCGAGTCGGCGAGGTCGATCACGGCACCCGCCCGCTCGTCGGTGCCCCGGGCCTCCCGCTTCTCTCGGTCCGTCAGGGCCGCGGTCCGCATCGCGAGGATCTCGTCGATCTCGGTCGCGTCGTAGAGCACGCCGGGGCTCTCGGGGGCGACGCTCGGGTGGTCCTCCAGGATGATCGGCGAGGAGAGCAGCACCTGGTCACGGCCGGGCGGGCCCGCCAGGACCGGCCAGGTGTGCTCGTTGCGGCACCGCGCGACGGCGGCCCGGGCCCACTCGGGCGGGTCGGTCACCGACAGGAAGGAGCCGCGGTCCAGCCCCAGCAGCAGGTGTGCCGAGACGAGCGAGTGCGGCAGCGCCGCCTCCCGCCGGTCGCCCGGCCGCGGCGCCCAGTCGGTGGTGTTCTCCACGAGGGCGGTCAGCCGTCGCGCCCCGTACGGTCCCGGGACCTCCGGCGCCGTCAGCCGCAGGACGCCGTCGATCCGCTGGCGCCGGCGCAGCAGCCGGCCGACCGGCGCGCCGTGCTCGCGGAGCAGCTCCATCTCCTCGCAGGCCGGCAGCCGGAACGGCCGCACGACCTCCTCGTCGGCCAACTCGTCGACCGGGACGACGAGTTCCACCCGCTCCTCGACGCCCTCGTCCCACGGGACGAGCACCCGGTCGGCGAGTTCCAGCTCGTCGACCGTCTCGAAGCCGCCGGTGGGGGTGGCGCGCTGGACGGTGCGCCGCTGTGCCCGGAGGAACCGCAGTTCGACGGCCAGCCGGTCGCCGGGGCGCGGCTCCATCAGGCACTCGGTGCGCTGGTGGCTGTGCTCGCCGCTGTCCGCTCCGTAGCCGGGCGGGACGAGCACGCCGAACTGCCAGCGCAGCCGGTTCTTGGCCGCGGAGGCCCGGTAGGGGTAGAGCACGTACCCCTCGAAGAGGACGGCGTCGGCGATCTGCCGCGCCTGGGCGAACCGGCTCTCGGTGCCGGCCGTGAAGGCGGTCACCGGGCCACCCCCTCGGCCCGGTCCCCGTCGAGCAGCTCGCGCACGGTGGCCTCCCAGGACGGCAGGGCGCGGCGCGAGCGGTAGGCGAGCAGCGCGTCCATGAGGTCCTCGGGCAGCCGCAGCCACCCGCAGCCCGGGAAGTGCCGGTCGATCGCCTCCCGCCAGACCCGTACCGGCATCCGCACCGCGGCCTCCCGGTCCCAGGGCACCGGGGAGACCTGGAACCCGCCCGGGCCGGTGAACGCGGTGCCCGAGAACAGCAGCAGCAGGGGGACGTCGCCGCCGTCCAGCGCCCTGAGGTAGCGGGCCGAGGCCACGTCCATGTCGTAGGTGCACGGCACGGGCACGTCGGTCTCGGTCTCGCCGGTGAAGCCGGGCACCATCAGCGGCACCTGGGCGAACTCGACCGGGTTCAGCGTGCTGCCCCAGCGCGAGCGTTCGCCGAAGAGGTCCGCCAGCCGCCCGCCCTCCGCCTCGCCGTACGGGCGCCGGGCGGGCTCGATGCGCAGCTGGCAGCGGAGCGCCAGGGCGTGCACCCGGGTCGCGGGGGGTGCGGTGATGCGCAGCCGGAAGAGCAGGGTCGGTCCGGCCGCGTGTTCGGCCGCCCGGACTCCGGTGCAGGCGAAGGCCAGTTCGGTCACCGGGTGCCGTCCTCTCGCAGGGGCCGGGCCCGCTCGGCGAGCCGGGCGAAGAAGGCGTCGAGCTCGGTCCTGGCCTCGGCGCCGCCGTCGAAGCCCTTCCAGCAGCGCCGCAGCCGGCCGACCAGTTCGTAGCAGACGTCGATCGGCACCAGGTGGCAGTGGACCCCGTCGGCGGTGTGGCGCAGCAGCAGCGCCTCCACGTCGGGTTCCAGGGCGGCGGCGAGCCTGCTGGCGCCGAGCGCGGCCTGCCAGGCGCCCTCGTCCGGCTCGCTCTCGGTCGCTCCGGCCGGGCCGGGGTAGAGCAGCACGTACCGCTGCTGCCGGGCGTTGCGGAACAGGAAGGCGGTGCCGACCGGGATGCCGAGGGCCGCCCAGGCCTGCTCGCCGATCCGGTGGTCCGGGTCGGTCAGGTAGCGGTCGGGGACGCCGCGGTAGCGTCCTCCGGCCGCGGCGGGCTGCTGGAACAGCAGCCCGCAGGCGGTGCAGACGCAGGTGAGGGCCTGTTCCTCGGTGTCCACCAGGTGCCGGTGCGGGTCGGGGACGCTCCGGCCGCAGAAGGCGCAGCGCTCCGGCTGCGGCGGGGCGGGCTCGCGCAGCCGTCGCAGCAGGGCGGTGCCGGGCCGGTCGAGCTGACGGGCGCTCACCGCGCCTCCGCCGGGGCCGGTGGGCGGGTGCCGATCTGCAGGAGCTGCGGCGCCCGGTCCAGCACCACCGCGGTCACCTCGGGCGCGTGGCAGGCGAGCGCGGCCTCGACGTCCTGCTCGGAGCAGCCGCAGCCGCTCCGGGCCCGGCGCACCCGCACCGTGCCGCTCCCGGGATCGTAGCCGAGCAGCTCGACCGGTTCGGGCAGCGAGGCCAGCGCGCGGGCGATCCGGGTGGCGGTGTCCTCGGGGTGCAGGTCGTGCAGGACCAGCAGTCCGGCCACCGCCGGGTCGTCCAGCAGGGCGGAGAGCTCGGGCGCCGGCAGCGCCCGGACGAGCCGGGCGAGGCCGTCGGCGTAGAACGCCATGAGGTCGCGCACCAGCTGTTCGCCGGTCTCCTGCGCGCCGTCGTCGGCGAGCCGGTCCAGTGCCTCCTGGATCCGCAGGCCGGTCTGCTCCGGCGTCATGCGGTGAGTCCGCTCAGGCCCGTGGGCACGTGCATCTTCTGCACGGTCCGGCCGCCGCCCACGTACATGTGGACGCCGCAGGGCAGGCAGGGGTCGAAGCTGCGGACGGCCCGCATGATGTCGATGCCCTTGAAGGTGTCGGGCGGGTTCTCCTCGAAGATCGGGGTGTTCTGCACGGCGTCCTCGTACGGGCCGGGGGTGCCGTAGCTGTCGCGGACGCTGGCGTTCCACGGGGTCGGCGGGTACGGGTGGTAGTTGGCGATCTTGCCGTCCCGGATCACCATGTGGTGCGACAGGACGCCGCGCACGGCCTCGGTGAAGCCGCAGCCGATGGACTCGTCCGGCACCTCGAACCGTTCCCAGGTCTGGCTGCGGCCGGCCCGGACCTCGTCCAGCGCCTTCTCCGCGAAGTGCAGGGCCGCCGCGGCCGCGTACGCCTGGAAGTAGGTGCGGGCGCGGTTGCGTTCGAGGGCGTTGCTCCACCGCGGGATCTTCCACTCGAAGGTGACCTCGGGTTTGGTCATCGTCCGGGGCAGGTTGATCTGCACGCTGTGGCCGGTGGCCTTGACGTAGCCGATGTCGACCAGCCCCGACAGGGCGGTGGACCACAGGCGGGCGATGGGTCCGCCGCCGGTGTCGAGGGCCAGGTGCTCCTTGCCGTCGAACCAGCGCGGGGACATCACCCAGCTGTACTTGTCGTCGAAGTTCCGCTTCTGCGGCTGCGGGAGGGTGTGCTGGTTCCAGGGGTGCCGGGGGTCGACCGGGTTGCCGAGCGGGTCGTGCGTGACGAACAGCTCCTTGCCCTGCCAGTCCTCGTAGTAGGAGCTGCCGAGCAGGATCCGGATGCCGAGGTTGATCTCGGTGAGGTCGTTGGTGACCAGCTTGCCGTCCACGACGATGCCCGGGGTGACGAACATCTTCCGTCCCCAGTCGGTCATGTTGCGGTACGTGAAGTCGCAGTGGTCGGGGTCGTTGAGGCTGCCCCAGCAGCCGAGCAGCACGCGCCGCCGGCCGACCTCCTCGTACCCGGGCAGCGCCTGGTAGAAGAAGTCGAAGAGGTCGTCGTGGAGCGGCACGACCTTCTTCATGAACTCCACGTAGCGCGTCAGCCGGGTCAGGTAGTCGGTGAACAGCTGGACGGTGGCCACCGTGCCGACGCCGCCGGGGTAGAGCGTGGAGGGGTGCACGTGGCGGCCCTCCATCAGGCAGAACATCTCCCGGGTGTAGCGGCTGACCTGCAGCGCCTCGCGGTAGAACTCGCCCTCGATCGGGTTGAGCGAGCGCATGATGTCGGCGATGGTCTTGTAGCCGTGGTCGCCGGCGTGCGGCGCCTCGGTGCGCTCGGCCAGTTCGAGCACGCCGGGGTTGGTCTCGCGGACCATCTTCTCGCAGTAGTCGACCCCGACCAGGTTCTCCTGGAAGATGTTGTGGTCGAACATGTACTCGGCGGCCTCGCCGAGGTTGATGATCCACTCGCCGAGGTGCGGGGGCTTCACGCCGTACGCCATGTTCTGCGTGTAGACCGAACAGGTGGCGTGGTTGTCACCGCAGATGCCGCAGATCCGGCTGGTGATGAAGTGCGCGTCGCGCGGGTCCTTGCCCCGCATGAAGACGCTGTAGCCGCGGAAGACCGAGGAGGTGCTGTAGCACTCCGCGACCTTCTTCTGCTTGAAGTCGATCTTCGTGTGGATGCCGAGGCTGCCCACGATCCGGGTGATCGGGTCCCAGGACATCTCCACCAGGCCGCTGCCGTCACCGGTCGCCTTGGTCGTCGGTGCCATCGTGTCTGTCGTGCCCTTCTGAAGACGGGGAGGGGATGCGCCGGGCGGGGGGGCCCCGCCGGGGGGGCGGGGGCCCCCCCGGGGGAGCAGCGGGCGCCGCCCCGCCGCCGGGCCGCCGGTACCACCGCCGCGCCCGCCTGCGCGACGAAGCGC
>NZ_JBHXTG010000020.1:0-9389 GCF_042677465.1 Kitasatospora sp. NPDC127111 | reverse complement strand
TGGGGGTGGTGCTTCTTGTGTTGTCTGCGGTGAATTGGTGGGGGTGGGGGGGGCGGGGGGGGTGCCCCCCCCCCCCCGGGCCCCCCCCCCCCCCGCCGGGTCACCAGGGGGGGCGGTAGCCGGTGGTCAGCCTGCGCCCGGTGTGGCGCCACTTGGGTTCCTTGTCGACGGTCTTGAGGGTGATCGCCCGCAGCCGGCGGATCGCCGATCCGTACGTCCTGCTGGCGGTCGTCGAGACCGCGGAGCCCGGCGGCGGGTCCATGAACGGCATGAACTTGTCGGGGAACCCGGGCATCGTGCAGGCGATGCAGATGCCGCCGACGTTCGGACAGCCGCCGATGCCGTTGGTCCAGCCGCGCTTGGTGACGTTGCACTTGACGACCGGACCCCAGCACCCGAGCCTGACCAGGCACTCGGGCGTGCCGTACTCGGTGGCGAACTGCCCCTGCTCGTAGTAGCCGCCGCGGTCGCAGCCCTCGTGCACGGTGGCGCCGAACAGCCAGGTGGGCCGCAGCTTGTCGTCCAGCGGGATCATCGGCGCGGAGCCGGCCAGCTGGTAGAGCAGGTAGGTCAGGGTCTCGGCGAAGTTGTCGGGCTGGATGGGGCAACCGGGCACGCAGACGATCGGCAGACCGGCCTTGGACTTCCAGTCCCACCCGAGGTAGTCGGGCACGCCCATGGCGCCGGTCGGGTTGCCGGCCATCGCGTGGATGCCGCCGTACGTGGCACAGGTGCCGATGGCGACGACCGCCGTGGCCTTGGGGGCGAGCCGGTCCAGCCACTCACTGGTGGTGACCGGCTGCCCGGTCTCCGGGTCGTCCCCGAAGCCGCACCAGTAGCCCTCCTTCTTGATCCGCTCGTTCGGGATGGAGCCCTCGACGACCAGGACGAACGGCTCGATCTCGCCGCGGTCCGCCTTGAAGAACCACTCCACGAAGTTGTCCGCGCCCTGGACCGGACCGCACTCGAAGTCGATCAGCGGCCAGTGGACGGCGACCTTCGGCAGGCCCGGGAGCGCGCCGGTGACGATCTCCTCGATGCTCGGCTGCATCGCGGCGGTCAGCGAGACCGAGTCGCCGTCGCAGCTCAGGCCCGCGTTGATCCAGAGAATGTGCACCACGTCGGTGTCGGTGGTGCTCGTTGCTGTTTCAGCACCCATGAGGATGCCTCCTCGGAACTGGGAGCCGGACACAATGGCTCAGAACAGTCATAACAGCGGTTCGCCCGGCCCGCCGGTCCGCAGGGCCGGGCGGCACAACCGGACGGACGCAAGCCCGGTGGGCCGTCCGGGTCAGTCCGTCGCCGAGGGGGCGGGCAGCTTGCGGACGAAGGCGGCGCGCAGCGCGTGGTACGGCGCCCCGGGGGTGAAGAACTGGCGGTGCATCACGGCCAGCTCCTCGGCCCGGTGGTCGGCGAGCGGCCTGGTGCGTTCGTCGGCCTCGCGGGCGGCCTTCTTCGCGGCGATCCGGCCCTGGACCGTGGGCGAGGCGGCGGACAGGCGCGCCAGCCGGGCGGCCTCCCGCCCGAACTCCCGCGGGGTGCACGGCAGGACGCGGTCGACCAGCCCGGTCCGCCGGGCGGCCGCGGCCGTCATCGGGAGCGCCTGGTCGGTGAGCCGTCGCGCCCGGGCCTCCCCCACCCGGCGCGGCAGGGTGTAGGTCCAGTACTCGGAGCCGTACAGGCCCATCAGCCGGTAGTGCGGGTTGAGCACCACGCCGTGGCGGCACCAGACCTCGTCGGCGGCCAGCGCGAGCATCACCCCGCCGGCGGCGGCGTTCCCGCCCAGGGCGGCGACCACCAGCCGGTCCGTGGTGGTGAGGACCGCCTCGACCAGGTCGTCCATGGCGTTGATGTTCGCCCAGGACTCGGCGGCCGGATCGGCGGCGGCCTCGATCACGTTCAGGTGGATGCCGTTGGAGAAGAAGTCACGGCCGCCGCCCAGCACCAGCACCGAGGTCGGCCGGGTCAGCGCGAAGCGGTACGCGTCGAGCAGCCGGCGGCAGTGCCCGGTGCTCATCGCGCCGCCGGGGAAGGCGAACCGCAGCAGGCCGACCGGGCCGTCCTCGCGGTAGCGGATGTCCGACCAGACCGGGTCGTCCTCCGCGGGCATCAGCGGGGCCGGCAGCTCGGGCAGCCGGGGCAGCGCGCCGCCGAGGGCGGTGACGGCCGGCAGCTTGAAGGTGGCGGGCCCGTCCGGGCGGCGGCGCCGGCGCAGTTCCGGGATCCACACCGCGCCGTCGCGGGTCGCCCGGCACAGCGCCCCCGCCCGGGTGGCCAGCGGTTCACCCGGCCGGCCGCGCAGTTCCCGCTCCGGGTGGCCGCCGTGCAGGAACCATTCGGCGCCCAGCAGGTCGTCCAGCACGCCGGGCTGGGAGTCGGCCGCCCTGAGCTTGCGCAGCACGGTGTCGGTGTCGTCCCGGGCCCAGTCGATCCGCCGCGCCTCCTGGCGCAGGTACGGCCGGGTGTGGTCCGGCGCCGTCCAGCCGGGACCGCACTGCGGGCGCGGGGTGTACGCACCGGAGGCGACGCGGTCGACGGCCCGGAGCACCGCCTCGACCGCGGCGTCGGACACCTCGTTGCGGTACAGGTCGCTCTTGGCGACGGGCGGCAGCACGCAGGGCGCCGAGGCCCAGACGGGCCCCGCGTCCATCACCTCGTCGGCCTGGAGCACCGTCACGCCCCAGTCGGACGCCCCCTCGTGGATCGCCCAGTCGAGGGAGGACGGGCCCCGGTCCCCCGGCGGGCCCGGGTGCACGATCAGACAGGTGACGGAGGACCAGACGTCCCTCGGCAGCGCCGACTTCAGCATCGGCGCGATCACCAGCTCCGGGGCGCACCGCCGCACCGCCGCCCGGAGCGCCTCGTCGTCCCCGGCCAGGTGCACCTCCACCGTGTGCCCCTGGTCCCGCAGCTCGGCGTGCACCCGCTGGGTGAGGCTGTTGAACGCGCTCGCGACGAGCAGGATCCGCATGTGCGCCTCCGGCGGTGTGGGCCCCCCGTGAACCCGGCGATCATCCCCCGCGCCGCACCGCCGCCCGCCGCACCGCGCCGCCCGTTCACCCGGCCGGCCCTCAGCCGGCCGGGGGCTCCGGGGCGCCGGGCCGGAAGGAGTGGTGACCGGTCCGGTTGGCGAGCACGAGGTAGCGGGCGGTCGCGTCCTCGAACGGGTCGGTCGCGAACGGGTCGGTCATGTGGCGCCTTCCCCCGAGCGGTTCCTGACCATCGACAGCGACGGGAACGTCGAGTCGAAGCCGATCAAGGGAACCCGACCGCGCGGCCGGACCGCCGAGGAGGACGAGAAGCTCCGCCGCTCGCTGAACGGCAGCGAGAAGGACCGGGCCGAGAACCTCATGATCGTGGACCTGGTGCGCAACGACCTCAACATCGTGTGCGAGACGGGCTCGGTCCAGGTGCCCTCGCTCTGCGCGGTGGAGAGCTTCGCCCAGGTGCACCACCTGGTGTCCACGGTCCGCGGCACGCTGCGCGAGGGTGTCTCCGCGGTGGACTGCGTGCGGGCCGCCTTTCCCGGCGGTTCGATGACCGGCGCGCCGAAGCTCCGGACCATGGAGATCATCGACCGGTTGGAGCAGGGGCCGCGAGGCGTCTACTCGGGGACGCTCGGCTGGTTCTCGCTCAGCGGTGCCTGCGACCTCAACGTGGTCAACCGCACCATCGTGGCCACCCCCACCACGGTGAGCTTCGGCGTGGGCGGCGCGATCGTCGCGCTGTCGGATCCGGCGGAGGAGTTCGAGGAGACGATCGTCAAGGCGCGTGCCATGACCGGCGCCCTCGCCGCGAGCCGGGTCGAGCCGGCTTCCCCGCCCGTCCCGGTGGATGTCCACCTGGACTGGGAGGCGGGGCTGACCGTCCACTGACCGGAGCCGGAGGTGTCTTGCGGGTCCACCCCTCGCACCTCCGACGATGGTTGACGATGCGTCCGTGGACCAGGGCCCCGTTCCACTCGCCGGTGGGACGGGGCCCTGGTCCTTCCCGGGGCTCCGCCTCGTCCCGTGATCGCACCCACCCCTGCCGCGGTCCCGGACTTTCCGGCGGCGCGGTTCCAATAGCCGAGACGACGGCTTATGATCACGCGCATCGCAAGACGTTGACTCCTGTACAACAAACGGGAGTTCGTGCGAGCTGCCCAAAAGGTCCGTAGCTCGGGGGAATGATGCGCTACACAGTACTTGGACCGTTGGAAGTCTTCGACCAGGGCACGGTGGTGCCCATCGACCGGCCGCGTCGGCGCGCGGTGCTGACGTTCCTGCTGCTCAACGCGAACCACCAGGTGTGCATCGAGCAGCTGGTGGACGCGCTGTGGGGCGAGCGTCCGCCGCGCAGTGCCCGGGGCCAGGTGCACACCGCCGTCTCGGCCCTGCGCAAGCTCCTGCCCGGGGCCGCCGCGGGGGACGGGCCGGGGGACGACGCCGGACCGCTCGCCTCGCTGGCGGGCGGCTACCGCCTGGCGGTGGGCCGGCACGACCTCGACACCGTGGACTTCGGCCGGGAGGTCGCGGAGGCGCGGCGGCTCACCGCGCTGGGCGAACACGCCGAGGCCGTCCGGCACTTACGGACCGGCCTGGGCCTGTGGCGCGGCGCCCCGCTCACCGGGATCGACGCGCCGTTCGCGGAGCCGATCCGGGCCCGCCTGGAGGAGGAGCGCTTCGCCGCCTACGAGCTGCTGGCCGACATCGAGCTCGGCGCGGGGCGGCACCACGAACTGGTCCCCGAGCTGACCGCCCTGGTGGACCGCTACCCCGCCCGCGAGCGCCTGGTGGAGCGGCTGGTCCTCGCCCTGTACCGCAGCGGGCGGCAGACCGACGCGCTCGCCATCGCCCGCCGGCTGCGCACCCTGCTCGCCGAGGAGTTCGGGCTGGACCCGGGGCCCGCGCTGGTGGAGCTGGAGAACGCCGTGCTGCGCGGCGACCCGGCCCTGCTGAGCCCGCGCCGGCACACCCGGGCCTGTCTGCCCCGGCTGCGCCGCCTGTGCACGCAGCCGGCACGCACCCAGCCGTACCACTGGCGCACCGGTCGCTGACCGCCATCGCCGCCGTCTCCCGGGACCGCCCGCTCGGGGCCACCGCTCGGGACCGCCCGCTCGTCGCACCCGCCGGGCGTCCCCCGGGAACGTCAGGAGCGCCGGGGCGTGGCGGGGCCCTGGAACAGGTAGGCGAGGTCGTCCCACCGGACGATCACCGCGCCCACGCCCGCACCCGCCACCAGGGCGACCGCCGCCAGGACGGGGGCCACGCCGCCGCCGGGGGCCAGCGCCACGGTGAGCGCGGCGGCGGCGAGCAGGGAGTTGCGCAGGACGAAGCCCGCGGCGCTGCCACGCGCGGCGGGCTTCGCCGCGCCGAAGCACCGGCAGTCCGCCGCCCGCCCGGCCCGCAGGGTCGCCACGGTGAAGCCGGTCAGCAGCACGAGCGTGAGCACCGCGCCGGCCTGTCGCACGGTCGCGAGCAGCGCGACGGTCGCCAGTTCGGCGGCGATCACACCGACGGCGGTCGGCCGGCGCAGGACGGCCGGCAGCCAGCGGAAGTCGGCCAGGTCGGCGGCGAACGCGGCCAGCGCCGCGCGGCTGCGCGCCTTGCTGACCAGGGCGGCGCCGAAGACGACCACCAGCAGGGCGCGGGCGGCCAGTTGCAGCATCGTCATGCGGTCCTCCTCGAACCGTCGGTCGCAGCGCCGGAGCCCGCGGCACCCGAGCCGGCGGTACCGGGGTCCGCGGCACCGGAGCCCGACGAACCCCGGTTCGAAGCACGGGGGCCCGCGGACCGGTGCAGGGACTGCGCGCGCCGCCCCTCCCGGGACAACCGGCGGACGGCGACGCCCAGGGCGGTGCGGCTCGGGACGGTGCCGAAGGTCCGCGAGTCCAGGCTGCGCGGGTTGTCGCCGAGGACCGCGAGGTGCCCGGACGGCACCGCGGGGCAGCCGTCCGCCGCCGGGTCGCCCGCCACCCCGCTGACCCGCTTGACCAGCCAGGACGGGCCTTGCTCGTCCCGCGGCCCGTCCGGAACGGGGAAGACCACCACGTCGCCGCGGCGGAACACCCTGGTCCGCCGCACCAGCACCCGGTCGCCGTCCCGCAGGGTCGGCTCCATGCTGCCGCCCTCCACCACGACCAGCTCGAAGGAGCGGCGGAGCACCAGCGCCGTAGCCACCACCCCGGCCAGTGCCCCGGCGGCGACGGCGACCGCCGTCGGGGGGAGCGTGTTCATCGCACTCCTTCGGCTCGGTCCGCGTCGATGCGCGGCACGGTGTGGTGCCCGAGCGCCGGCCGGCCGGCCGGGTGGCGGCCCGCGGCGGCTGAGCCGCCGTCCTCGCGGTACCCCTCGGCCTGCGCGGCGAACAGCTCCGCGTACCGGCCGTCGAGGGCCACCAGCTCGTCGTGGCCGCCGCGCTCCACGACCCGCCCCTCGAAGAGCACCACGATCAGGTCGGCCTCCCGCAGGGCGGCGAGCCGGTGCGAGATCAGCAGGCTGGTGCGCCCGGCCCGGTGGCGGCGCAGCGCCTGGTGGACCTCGCGTTCGGCGAGCGCGTCGAGGCCGGAGCTGGGCTCGTCCAGGATGAGCAGCTCGGCGTCCTCGCGCATGAGCGAGCGGGCGAGGGCGACGCGCTGCCACTGGCCGCCGGAGAGCACGACGCCGTTCAGCTCGTCCTCGTCGGCGAACGTCCGGCTGAGCAGGGTGCGGTAGCCGCGCGGCAGCCGCTCCAGGCTCCCGTCGATCCCGGCGCGGGCGGCCGCGGCACGGATCCGACCGAGGTCCTCCCGGTGCTCGGGCGCGCCGAGACCGATGTTCTCGGCGGCGGTCAGGTCGTACGTCATGAAGTCCTGGAACGTCGCGCCGATCCTGCGCCGCAGCTCGTCGACCGGCATGGTGCGGATGTCGACGCCGTCCCACAGGATGCGCCCGCGCTCGGGGTCGTAGAACCGGCAGAGCAGCTTGACCAGGGTGCTCTTGCCGGCGCCGTTCACACCGACCAGGCCGACCGCGCGGCCGTGCGGGAGGTGCAGGTCGACACCGCGCAGCGCCCAGGGGGCGTCGGGGGTGTAGCGGAACCAGACGTCCTCGAAGGTGATGCCCTCCCGCAGCGGGGCCGGGACGTGCGTGCCGTCCGCCAGGTCGGCCGGCGAGCCGATCAGCGCCAGGTAGTGCCCGAAGAGCCGCAACGCCTCCTCCGCGCGCCCGAGTTGCATCACGATCGAGGACAGCGCACCCTGGACGGCGGCCACCGCGGCGGTGAACAGGGTCATGTCGCCGAGGGTGATCCGCCCGGCGAGCACCTGCCGCGCCACGACCACGGCCGCGGTGCCGGCGACGGCGGCGGTGAGGAGGGCGAGCCCCGACTGGACGAGGACGCCGCGCCGCAGCGCCGCCAGGCCGGCGCCCGACGTCTCGCGGAGCCCGTCGAGCGCACGCCGGCGGAACAGCGGCCCGGTGCCGAAGAGCCGGATCTCCTTGGCGGCCCGGGGGTCGGTGAGCAGCATCCGGTAGAAGTACTGCCGGCGGGCGGCGGGCACGACGGCCGCGGCGGTGTCGGCCATGCCCCGGGAGGTGCGCAGGTGACCGACGACGGAGACCGCGACGCAGAGCACGAGCAGCGCGCCCATCGGCGGCCAGAACAGCAGCACGGTGCCGAGGAAGCCGGTGATCGTCGCGGTGCTGCTGACCGTGTCGAGCAGGAAGTCGAGGACGTCGTGCGGTGCGCCCTGCGCCGCGTTCTCGGCGAGCCGGATGCGGTCCTGGGTCGCCGGGTCCTCGAACGGGCGCAGCCCGCGGTAGGCGTTGACCCGCTCGTAGAGCCGGTCCTGCACCTCGATGTTGACGGCCCGGCCGACCGTGGCGGTGATCAGCGCCGTGACGTGGTTGAGCACGGCGGTCATCCCGACGAGGGCCGCGCCCGCAGCCGCGAGCCACACCACCCGGGTGCCGTCGGCCGCACCGGAACCGCCGGCGCCGGCGAGGTCGTCGACGAGCAGTTTGGTGACGTAGGCCGTCACGGCCGGGAGCACGCCGGTGAGCAGGGCGAGCAGCAGCTGGAGCAGGATCCCCCCTGGGGAGGCCCGCCAGCCGAGCCGCAGCGCGGCGGCCGCGGCCCATACCCGCCCGACGGCCGTCATGCTCACACCGCTTCCTTGACGCGGGCCGGGCGGTCGGTCTGCGGGTCGCTCTTCGACTCGGTCTTCGGGTGGCGCGCGGAGGCGGGCACCACGTCGTCCAGGTCGTGGCCGGCCGCGGCGATGACGCCGTCCTTGAGCCTGAGCAGGGTCGGGAAGGCGCTGATCCGTCCGAACGCCGCGGTGGCCGGGGACTTCTCGGCGACGACGGACACCCGGCCGACGGGAGCCAGGGTGGCGGCCATCCTGCGGGTCTCCGGGCTCTCCGGGTCGCCGACGACGAAGAACAGCGGGTCGTCGGCCCCGGTGGCGGCGCCGCCGGCCAGGGACTCGATCAGCTTGCCGCAGGGGGTGCAGCCGACCATGACGAAGCCGGCGAAGGCGTCACCGTCGGCCACGTCGGCTTCGGTGACCTCGGCTCCGGTGGTCGTGACGGCGCTGAACCCGCCGACGGCGGTGCCGACCGCCGGCAGGGCGTCGGGGGCGCCCGTGCCGCCTTCCTCCAGCGTCCGGAGCCTGCGGATGACGGCGAAGGTGAGGACGAGGTTGGCCGCGGTGGCGATGCCGAGCACGACGGCGAGGGCGATGAGGGCGGTGAGCATGTCGGTTCCTTTCTGGGCCGTTCGAGGGACGACGGGGGGCGGGGGCCCGCCGAACCGGGGCCCCCCCCCGACGTGTCGTCAGCAGCCGTACGCGACCTTCTTGTTGTACTGGAAGCCGCCGGTGCCCAGGCACTTGCCGGTGCAGTTGTAGTAGCCGTTGCACATCGGCTGCCACCACCAGCCGCCGGAGCAGAAGCCGCTCCGCGAGGTACAGGCGACGACACCGCAGTAGTCCGGCGGAACGCAGGCGCCGGCCTTCTTCTGCTTCAGGAGCGCGCCCAGCATCTTGTCGCCGAGCGACGTGAGGGTCCTGGTCATGTGACCTCCTTGTGGGGTTCGACCCGTTCGTTCGAGCCGCCCCACCATGCTGTCCGGGCCCCCTCTCCATCCCCTCCTCGCCGGCTCTGCGGGGCCGCGGCCGCGCCCGGGCGCCGGGGGTGGTCAAGTCGTGGCTTCCGCCCCCTCGTTGACTCGCGCGGCGGAAAGCCGACGACCCGGCACCGCCACGGCCCGACCGGGCGGGGGCGTGGGCCAGGGACGGCTGGGGACGCTGACGAGCACGGTGTGCGCGCCGAGCACGGCGGCGGCCGGCAGCGCCCGGCCGGGGTCAGCCACCCCGGCCGGGCGTCGCGCCGGGGCGCCACCGGGCCGTGGGGGTGGCCCGGTGG
>NZ_JBHXTG010000019.1:0-110093 GCF_042677465.1 Kitasatospora sp. NPDC127111 | reverse complement strand
CTTCGGCGCCGCCCGGCCACACACCTTTCCGCCTCGACGCCTCGACGCCCCGGCGCCCCGGCGCCCCGGCGTCCCGAAGCCCCGAAGCCCCGGAGGCCCGAAGCCCCGAAGCCCCGGAGGCCCGAAGCCTCGAAGCCCCCGAAGCCCGACGGGCCCGTCAACCGCTCCCGACCCGACGCGGGGCGGTCGCCCGGGGCGGGCAGGTGCTGCTGCGCACGACCAGCCTGGTGGCCAGGTCCACCCGCAGCGTGCCGGGCTGCACCCCACGTGCCAGGTCGATCACCAGGCGGGTCGCCGTCTCGGCCATCTCGGTCAGCGGCTGGCGCACGGTGGTCAGCGGCGGACCGACCCAGCGGGCCAGCGGCAGGTCGTCGAAGCCGACCACGCTGAGGTCCTCCGGGATGCGCAGGTCCAGCTCGCGGGCGGCCTCGTACAGGCCGAGCGCCTGGAGGTCGTTGCCGGCGAAGACGGCGGTCGGCCGCTCCGGCAGGCGCAGCAGTTCCAGGCCGAGCAGGCGCCCGGACTCGTGGTGGAAGTCGCCCTCGCGGACCAGCTGCGGGTCGTACGGGATGCCCGCCATGTCGAGCGCCGCCCGGTAGCCGTCCGCCCGGGCCCGGCTGCACATCATCCGCGCGGGGCCGCCGAGCAGACCGATCCTGCGGTGGCCGAGGTCGAGCAGGTGCCGGGTCGCGGCGAGGCCGCCGTCCCAGTTGGTGGTGCCCACGGCCGGCACCTCCTGGCCGGGGTCGCCGGCCGGGTCCAGCACCACGAAGGGGATGTCCCGGCGGGCGAGTTGCTCGCGCAGCGAGCGGTCCAGGTCGGACAGCACCAGCACCACGCCGGTGGGGCGGCGGGCGAGCACCCCGTCCACCCAGGACTGGCCGGGGCCGTGCCGTTCGGCGGACTCGGAGAGCACGATGCTCAGGCCCTCCTCGCGGACGGCGTTCTCGACGCCGCGGATCACCTCCACCGCCCAGGCGCTCTCCAACTCGTGGAAGACCAGCTCCAGCAGCGGGCTCGTCCGGCGGTTGCTCCGCCGCCGGTAGCCGTACCGGTGGAGCAGCTGCTCCACCCGTTCCCGGGTGGCCGGGGCGACGTCGGCACGTCCGTTCAGGACCTTCGAAACAGTCGGCGCGGAGACCCCCGCCTCCTGCGCGATCTCGGCCAGTGTGGCCGCTCTGTCCACGGGTTCCTCCTGCACTGCCCCTGCTAGGGCGGACTCCGTCGTGGGTGGCTCGTCGGGCACGGCCCCGGGCGGTCCGTACCGCACGGATGCTAGCCCGGCGACGGGCCGGAGCCGATCCTGTCCGCACTCTTGACGGGTGGTCAGACCGGTTCTAGGTTTCCCACAACATTCGGCAACGTACTCGAAACATTCGAACTGGGGGCAGGATATGCGATCGAGACTCGCCGCGATAACCGCGGCCGCCGCACTCGTCCTGGGGACGTCCGCGGCCTGCGGCTCCGGCGGCACCTCCTCCGACGCCGGTGACGACACGATCCACGTGCTGGTCTACGGCGACGCCGGCAACAAGGTCGAGAAGCAGATCGTCGACACGTTCAACAAGACCTCGAAGGTCAAGGCGGTGCTCGATACCGTCCCCGGCGCGGACTACCAGCAGAAGCTCCAGACCGTGATCAACACCCCGCGGGCCCCGGACGTCTTCTTCAACTGGGGCGGCGGCTCCATCCAGCCGTTCGTCAAGTCGGGCCTGCTGCTGCCGTTGGACGACTTCATCGCCAAGGACCCGGGCCTGAAGGACAACTTCCTGCCCTCGGTCTTCAACTCGGCGGTGATCGACGGCAAGCCGTACGGCGTGCCGATGCGCGGCACCCAGCCGGTGCTGCTGTTCCACAACAAGAAGGTCCTCGCGGACGCCGGACTCACCCCGCCGAAGACCTGGGACGAACTCCTCGCCGCCGTCAAGGCGCTGAAGGCCAGGGGCGTCACCCCGATCGCGCTCGGCGGTGGCGACCAGTGGCCCACGCTGATGTGGTTCGAGTACCTCTACGACCGCATCGCCGGCCCCGGCCTGTTCCAGCGGGCGCTCGGCGGCGACCGGGAGGCCTGGGCGGGCGAGGACAGCCGCAAGGCCCTGGCCGCCCTCAAGCAACTGGTCGATGCCGGGGCGTTCGGGAGCAACTCCGACTCCGTCAAGTTCACGGACGGCGGCTCCCCGGCCCTGGTCGCCAAGGGCAGGGCCGCCTTCGAGCTGATGGGCTCCTGGTACTACTCCACGCAGCAGGACGCCAACCCGGACTTCGCGAAGTCCGGCCTCGGGTACACCGGCTTCCCGGCTCTGAGCGGCGGCAAGGGCGACGCGGCCGACGTCGTCGGCAACACCAACAACTTCTACTCCGTGCTGAAGAGGACCAAGCACCCGGAGGCCGCCGCGGCCTTCCTCAAGCTGATGTACTCCGACGAGTTCGTGAAGGCGCAGCTGGCCATCGGCAACCTGCCGACCACCACCGGCACCGTCGAATTCCTCGACCTCTCCGCCAGCCCCGCCTACTCCAAGGACCAGTACCAACTGGTCAAGGCCGCCCCCTCGTTCCAGCTCTCCTGGGACCAGGCGTACCCGCCGAGCGCCATGACCCCGATGCACACCGCCGTCCAGCAGTTCTTCGACGGCAGGGTCGACGCCGACGGCTTCATCAAGGCCATGCAGGCCTTGCCGACCTCATGACGCGCGGTGTGCGCTCCGGCGCGTTGGCGACCCGCCCGGGCTTCGTGTGGGCGCTCCCGGCCGCGGTGTTCTTCCTGTTGTTCGCGCTCACACCGCTGCTGCTGGTCGTCGTGCTCTCCTTCACCAGCTGGGACGGCATCGGCGAACCGCGGTTCAACGGCCTGGACAACTGGAGCGCCCTGCTCGACGACCCGGTGATGCTCCAGTCCGTCTGGACCACCCTGCTGCTCACCGCCCTCGGCGTGGTGACCCAGACGCCGGTCAGCATTCTGCTCGGCGTCTGGGCCGCCGGGCAGCAGCGCAACCGGGCCGTGCTGTCGGCCGTCTACTTCGTGCCGCTGCTGCTCTCGGCGACCGCCGTCTCGGTGGTGTGGCGGGCCGTCCTCGACCCCAACTTCGGCGTACCGGCCCAGCTCACCTGGCTCTTCGGCGACGGCAACCTGCTCGGCAGCAGGAGCGGTGCGATCGGGGTGCTGACCTTCGTCGGCGTGTGGCAGTTCACCCCGCTGCACGCGCTGATCTACCAGGGCGGCGCCCGGGCCATCCCCCGGGTGCTCTACCAGGCCGCGGCCGTCGACGGAGCGGGCGCCGTGCGGCAGTTCCTCCACGTCACCCTGCCGCAGCTGCGCAACACCGTGATCACCTCGGTGATCCTGATGGTGGTCGGCGGCCTGACCACCTTCGACACGGTGCTGATCCTCACCCAGGGCGGGCCCGGCACGGACACCACCGTCACCGCGTACTACATGTACCAAAAGGCCTTCAAGGGCTTCGACTTCGGCACGGGGTCGGCGATCGCGCTGGTCCTCGTCGTGGTCGCCACCCTGATCTCGCTCGCGGTGGTCCGGCTCTCCGGCTACGACCGGATGCGCGGCACGACGGAGGGGCTGTGATGGCGCGGCACGACGGAGGTGCCGCGCTGTCGCGGCGCGGCGGAGGGGTCGTGATGCCGTGGCGCGGCGGAGGGGCCGCGCCGCGCCGGCGCCCGAACGTCCTGGCCGGGTTCGGCTCCCTGGTGTGGCTGGTGCTGGTCGGACTGCCGCTGTACGTGCTGCTGATCGCCACCTTCCGCACGCGCGCCGACTACTCCACCGAGGGCCCGCTGAAGCCGCCCGCCCACTGGACCCTGCGGAACTACCTGACCGACCTGTCGACCGGCTTCGGTCAGGACTTCCTCAACACCCTGACCGTCACCGTCGGCGTGGTCGCCATCGTGCTGCTGGTCGTCCCGCCGCTCGCCTACGCCATCGTGCGCGCCCGCGGCCGGGCGACCGGCTGGGTGTTCCGGCTGTTCCTGCTCGGGCTGGCGATCCCCGCGCAGGCGGTGATCGTGCCGATGTTCTACGTCATCAGCAAGACCGGCCTGTACGACCACCTGATCGGCGTCATCCTCCCGACCGCGGCCTTCTGCCTGCCGGTCTGCACCCTGGTGCTGACCGGTGCGATGCGCGACATCAGCCCCGAGTTGTACGAGGCGATGGCGATGGACGGCGCGTCCCCGGCGCGGGTGTTCCGGCAGCTGGTGCTCCCGCTGTCCAAGGGCGGGCTGTCCTCGATCACCGTCTTCGCCGCGCTCCAGGCCTGGAACGGCTTCCTCTTCCCGCTGATCCTCACCCAGTCCGACTCCACGAAGGTCATCACCCTCGGCCTGTACGAGTTCCAGACCGAACACGGCGTGGACGTGCCCGGACTGCTCAGTGCGGTGGTGCTGTCCGTGCTCCCCGTCTTCGTCGTCTACCTGTTCGCCCGCCGCGCCCTGGTCCAGGGCCTGACGGGGGTGGGAGGAAAGTGAACGACCACGTGCCCGACCGCGTGCCCGTCCCCGACCTGAGCCTCGGCCCCGGCCCCGACCCCGGCCCTGGCCCCGGCCCCGACCCCGACCGCCTCCCCGACCCGGGCCCCGGCCCCGGCCCCGACCCCGACCGCCTCCCCGACCCGGGCCCCGAGCCCGCCTGGCGGGACGGCACGCTCACCCCGGAGGCCAGGGCCGACGCCCTGATCGCCGCGATGACGCTGCGGGAGAAGACCGCCCAACTGGTCGGCGTCTGGGTCGGCGCCGACGCCGACGGCGGCGAAGTCGCCCCGCACCAGCACGAGATGGAGCCGCCACCCGACCTCGACACCCTTCTCCCGTACGGACTCGGTCAGCTGACCCGGCCGTTCGGCACCGCCCCGGTCGACCCGGCGCTGGGCGCGCTCTCACTGCTGCGCACCCAGCAGCGGATCGTCGCCGCCAACCGCTTCGGCATCCCGGCCCTCGCCCACGAGGAGTGCCTGGCCGGCTTCGCCGCCTGGGGAGCCACGGCCTACCCCGTGCCGCTGTCCTGGGGCGCCGCCTTCGATCCGGAGCTGGTCCGGAGGATGGCCGCCGCCATCGGGCGCGACCTGCGGGCCGTCGGGGTGCACCAGGGCCTCGCGCCGGTGCTCGACGTGGTCCGCGACGCCCGCTGGGGGCGGGTCGAGGAGACCATCGGTGAGGACCCGTACCTGGTCGGCACCATCGGCACCGCCTACGTCCAGGGCCTGGAGTCGGCCGGGATCGTCGCCACCCTCAAGCACTTCGCCGGGTACTCCGCCTCCAGGGCCGGACGCAATCTCGCGCCCGTCTCGATGGGCCCGCGCGAGCGCGCCGACGTCATCCTGCCGCCCTTCGAGATGGCCGTCCGCGAAGGCGGGCCCCGCTCGGTCATGCCCGCCTACACCGACACCGACGGTCTCCCCTCCGCCGCCGACCGGGCGCTGCTCACCGGACTGCTCCGGGACAGCTGGGGGTTCACCGGCACGGTCGTCGCCGACTACTTCGGCATCGCCTTCCTGAAGACGCTCCACGGCGTGGCCGAGGACCGGTCCGAGGCCGCCGCACTGGCCCTGGGCGGCGGTGTCGACGTCGAGTTGCCGACCGTCGACGCCTTCGGACAGCCCCTGTTCGACGCGGTCGTCACGGGCACCGTCCCGGAGCGGCTGATCGACCGGGCGCTGCGCCGCGTCCTCGTCCAGAAGGTCCAACTCGGGCTGCTGGACGCCGACTGGAGTCCCGTGCCGGCCGCCCTCGCCGGCGCCGACCTGAGCGAACCGGGAGCGCTGCGGGGCCAGGTCGACCTGGACCGGCCCGGCAACCGCGCGCTCGCGGCCGAGCTCGCCGAACAGGCCGTGGTGCTGCTGCGCAACGACGGCCTGCTGCCGCTGCGCGAGCCCGCCCGGATCGCGCTGATCGGCCCGAACGCCGACGAACCCACCGCGGTTCTCGGCTGCTACGCCTTTCCGGTGCACGTCGGCGGACAGCACCCCGACACCCCGCTCGGCATCGAACTTCCCACCCTGCGCGAGGCGTTGGCGGCCGAGTTCCCCGACAGCGAGCTGCGGACGGTGCGCGGCGTCACGGTCGACGGCGAGGACACCGCGGGCATCGCCGAGGCCGTTCGCGCCGCCCGGCGGGCCGAGGTGGTGGTGCTCGCCCTCGGCGATCGCGCGGGGCTGTTCGGGCGTGGCACCAGCGGCGAGGGCTGCGACGCCGCCTCACTCGAACTGCCCGGCAGACAGCGGGAGTTGCTGGACGCGGTGCTGGACACCGGGACGCCCGTGGTGGTCACCCTGCTGGCCGGGCGGCCGTACGCGCTCGGGCGCGCCGTCACCGAGGCGGCCGGGATCGTCCAGTGCTTCTTCCCCGGCGAGGCCGGGACGGCGGCGCTCGCGGGCGTGCTCAGCGGGCGGGTCAACCCGTCCGGGCGGCTACCCGTGTCCGTCCCCGCCCACCCCGGGGTCCAGCCCTCCACCTACCTGGCCGCGCGGCTGGCCCAGGCCGGCGAGGTCTCCAGCACCGACCCGAGCCCCGCCTTCGGGTTCGGACACGGGCTCGGCTACAGCGAGTTCAGGTGGTCCGGCCCCGAGGTGCGGAACGCCGAGGCCGGCACCGACGGCGCGTTCCGGCTCGCCTTCGAGCTGCGCAACACCGGCACCCGGGCGGGCACCGAAGTGGTGCAGCTGTACCTCCACGACCCGGTGGCCACGGTCGTCCAACCGGTGCAGCGGCTGATCGGCTACCGCCGGATCCCGTTGGAGGCCGGAGCGGGCTGCCGGGTGGAGCTGGAACTCCCCGCCGACCTGGCCTCCTTCACCGGCCGCGACGGTCGGCGGACCGTCGAACCCGGGGCACTGGAACTGCGGATCTCCGCCTCCAGCACCGACCCCCGCCTCACCGTGCCGCTGCGCCTCACCGGCCCGGTCCGGCTGCTCGACCACACCCGGCTCCTGCACCCGACCGTCACCGTCCACGACCTCCCTCCGACCCCCACCCCCGAACCGAAGGGACTCCACCCGTGAGCCGATCGATCCGCCGACCGTCCCTGCTCCTGGCATCCGCGCTGACCGCCCTGGTGGTCGTGGCCCAGCCGTCGACCGCCCACGCCGACGGGCCCGGCACCACCCTGACCGACGGCTTCTACGTGGACCCGGCCTCCACCGCGCAGCAGTGGGTCAACGCCAACCGCGCCGACGGCCGCGCCGCCGCCATCCAGGCCTCCATCGCCTCCGTGCCGACGGCGCGCTGGTTCGGCAACTGGAGCGGTGCCATCGGGACGGCGACCGGGGCCTACGTCGGTGCGGCCGCCGCCAAGGGCAAGCTGCCGATCCTGGTGGCCTACAACATCCCCGACCGGGACATCTGCGCCGGCCAGTCCGGCGGCGGAGCGGGCACCCCCGCCGACTACGCCACCTGGATCGCCGCCTTCGCCGGCGGCATCGGCACCCGGCCGGCGGTGGTCGTCCTGGAACCCGACTCGCTCGGCGACGAGTCCTGCATGACCCCCGCCCAGATCGCCGTGCGCAACGCGATGCTGCGCAACGCCGTCGCGCAGTTCAACGCCAAGGCCCCGAACACCCGGCTCTACCTGGACGCCGGCAACCCCGCCTGGATGAGCGCCGACACCATGGCCCGGCACCTGGTCGACGCCGGGGTCGGCGGAGCCCACGGGTTCTCGCTGAACGTGTCCAACTTCATCGCCACCGCGCAGAACACGGCGTACGGCCAAGCCGTCAACGCGGCCCTGCGGTCGACGAAGGGGTTCACCAAGCCGTTCGTCGTCGACACCAGCCGCAACGGCAGCGGATCCGACGGCAACTGGTGCAACCCGTTCGGGCGGCGGATCGGCACGCCCTCCCAGTGGGGCGGTGGCGCCGAGATGCTGCTGTGGATCAAGGCGCCGGGCGAGTCCGACGGCAACTGCGGCGCCGGCGCCGGTTCGACTGCCGGACAGTTCCTGCCCGAGGTCGCCTACAAGATGATCTACGGCTACTGACGGCCGCCGACCGCAGGTCGCTTCCCCGTTCCTCGATCCGGACCTTCGACGCCCTTGGGGACGATACATGGGATGGATCCAGGGGCGATCGGGTCGACGGTAGGCGCCCGGTGCGCCGGAGTTCCGCAAAGCGGCTGTTCACCTACCGTGCTTGGCGAGGAGGGAGGTGCTCGACGTCTTCCAGGACATGGGAGCGCCTGCTACGTTGGCGCGGTGTCCCTGACTGACAAGGCCATCGCCCGGATCCGCCGGATGATCCGGGAGGGCGAGCTGCCCCCGGGCTCGAAGCTGCCCCCCGAGCAGCAGCTGGCCGCCGAGCTCGGCCTGTCCCGGAACCTGATGCGCGAGGCGGTCAAGACGCTGGTCGTCGCGCGGGTCCTGGAGATCCGCCGCGGCGACGGCACCTACGTGACCAGCCTGGCGCCCGGCCTGCTGCTGGAAGGGCTCGGCGGCGCGGTCGAGCTGCTGCAGGGGGACACCGTCCTGGAGCTCACCGAGGTGCGCAGGCTCTTCGAGCCGGTCGCCACCGCGCTGGCCGCCGCCCGCATCACCGACGAGGACCTCGCCGAGGTGGAACGGCACCTGTCGGCCATGCGGGACGCACGGGACGACGTGGAACTGCTGATCCAGCACGACGCGGCCTTCCACCGGGCGGTGATCCGCGCCACCCGCAACGAGACCCTGGCCACGCTGCTGGAGCACATCTCCGGACGCACCCTGAGCGCCCGGGCCTGGCGGGGGCTGACCGACGCGGACGCGGCCGGGCGGACCATCGCCGAGCACGAGGCGATCCACCAGGCCCTCGTCGCCCGCGACCCCGGCCTCGCCCAGGCCGCCGCCCTGATGCACGTCGACACCACCGAACGCTGGCTGCGCGACCACCTGGCCGAGGGGGAGCGGATCCCCACCGCGCCGCCCGTACGTACCGTCCCCTGACCCCCTTCTTCCGGCCCGCACGCCCCCACGCCGGATCCCACCGAGCCCGTGAACGGAAGGGCCCCGTGCTGACGGAAACCCAGCACTACTCCGCCGGAGAGCTCTGGTACCGGCGCCCCGCCGACGGCTTCCTGGAGGCGCTGCCGCTCGGCAACGGCCGGCTCGGCGCCATGACGTACGGAGGCGTGCGCACCGAGCGGATCGAGCTCAACGCGGACACCCTGTGGTCCGGCGGTCCCGGCCCCCGCGACCGGGCGGGCGCCGCCGCGCACCTCCCCGCCCTGCGCACGGCGGTGCTGCGCGACCGCGACCACGCCCGCGCCCACGCGATCGCCGCCACCCACTTCGCGGGGCCCGACACCGAGGCGTACCAGCCGCTGGCCGCCCTCCTGCTGGCCTTCCCGGCCCGCGGGGACGATCACCGCGCCGACTACCGGCGGGTGTTGGACCTCGACCGGGCCGTGCACACCGTGTCGTTCACGGCCGGGGGAGTGCGGTACCGGCGGGAGAGCTTCGTCTCCGCCCCGGCCGGGGTGCTGGCCGTCCGCCTCGGCGCGGACACCCCCGGCGCCGTCTCCTTCCGCGCCCGCCTCACGACACCCCACCCCGCCGCGGCCCCGGCCGCCGAACCCGGCACCGCCACCCTGTCGATCCACGGCCGCGCCCCCGTGGACCGCCCGCGCGGGCCGGGCGAGCCCGCCAAGTACCGGCCGGAGGAGGGCACCGGCTTCGCCGCCGCGCTCCGCGTGTGCACGGTCAACGGCCGCGTCGCCACCGGCGAAGGCACGATCGAGGTCACCGACGCCGACGAGGCGGTGCTCCTGGTCGCCGTCGGCACCGGGTACCGGGACTGGCGCCTCCGGCCCCAGGGCCCGGAGGCGGCGATCGACGAGGCACGCCGGTCGCTGGAGCTCGTCGAGGGACAGGACTTCGACACGCTGCGTGCCGCCCACGTCGCCGACCACCGGCGGCTCTTCGCCGCGGCCGCACTCCGGCTCCACGGACCGGCGGAGGCGGCGGCGCGGCCGACCGACGAACGCCTCGCCGCCGCGAACGCGGGCGCCGAGGACCCCGGACTCGCGGCCCTGCTCTTCGCCTACGGCCGCTACCTGCTCATCGCCTCCTCGCGGCCCGGCACCCAGCCCGCGAACCTCCAGGGGATCTGGAACAACGACGTCGCCCCGCCCTGGAACTCCGACTGGACGTCGAACATCAACCTCCAGATGAACTACTGGCCCGCCGAGACGACCGGCCTGGCCGAGTGCCACGAACCGTTGCTCGCCCTGGTCGCCGACCTCGCCGAGGCGGGGCGCTCCACCGCACGGGCCCACTACGACGCGCCGGGCTGGTGCTGCCACCACAACGTCGACCTCTGGCGCGCCACCAACCCCGTGTCGGGGGACCCGGTCTGGGCCCACTGGCCCATGGCGGGCCCGTGGCTGGCCGCCCACCTCTGGGACCACCACCTCTTCCACGGCGACCGCGCCTTCCTCGCCGACCGCGCCTACCCGGTCATGCGCGAGGCCGCCCGCTTCCTGACCCACCTCCTGGTCGAGGACGCCGACGGCACCCTGGTGACCTGCCCGTCCACCTCGCCCGAGCACCACTTCCGGCTGCCCGACGGCTCCCTGGCCGCCGTCGACGCCGGCTGCGCGATGGACCACTGGCTCGCCGCCGAACTCCTCGACAACACCGTCGCGGCCGCCCGGGAACTCGGAGTCGACCACGCGTTCGCGGCGGAACTCACGCGGGTGCGCGCCCGACTGCGCCCCCCGGCCCTCGGGGCCGACGGCCGCCTGCTGGAGTGGCGGGACGACCTCCCCGAGGAGGATCCGGGCCACCGCCACCTCTCCCACCTCTACGGCCTCTACCCGGGCAGCGCCATCGACCCGCTCGGTGACGACACCCACCTCGACCCGGCCCGGCGCGCGCTGGGCCGCCGCCTGGCACACGGTGGTGGCGGGACCGGCTGGAGCCTCGCCTGGGTGGCCGCACTCGCCGCCCGCCTGGGCGACGGCGCCCTCGTCGGTCACGCCGTCGAGCGCCTGCTCGCGACCTCGACCGCCCCCAACCTCTTCGACCTGCACCCGCCCCGGCTCTTCCAGATCGACGGCAACTTCGGCATCACCGCCGCCATCGCCGAGACGCTGCTGCAGAGCCACAACGGCGTCCTACGGTTGCTGCCCGCGCTGCCGCCGTCCTGGCCGGACGGGGACGTTCGCGGCCTGCGCGCGCGGGGCGGGCTCACGGTCGGGCTGAGCTGGCGCCAGGGCGTGCTGGCCGGAGCCGAACTGCGAGCCACCCGGGCCACGACGGTCGACCTGTACCTGCCCGAGCGCGCGGGCGCTCCGGTGCCGGCCGACCGGGAGGGGAGCGGCGCCGTGCTCGTCGCGGTCGCCGACGACCCCCGGCGCCACCGGCTGCACCTCCCGGCGGGACGCCGCTGCCGCCTCTCCTTCCCGGACGCCTCCCGCCCGTGACCCCCACGGGCCGACGGCGCGGACCCGGATCCCCCGCGGCGACCTGTTCGTCTCGCCGAGCGCGGTGATCGCGCTGCCGCGCGTCGCTGACCGCGCCCGGGTGTCCGCGCCGCGCGGCCGACCCGGGCGTCCGGCCCGGCGGTTCCGCCGGTTCCGCCGCCGCCGCGAACGCGAGGCGGCCCCCCTCACCGCGTCCGCGACCGTCGCCGCGGCCCTCGTCCACCGCCGCCGAGCCCCGAACGAGCCGACTTCTCAGCGCCGTTCGGACGGGGGCGGGGGCGGGAGCGTGGCGGTGCCCGGGGCCGGCTCCGGCCAGACCAGCAGGACGGGGCAGGGGGCGTGGTCGACGACGAAGCGGGTGGCGGGCCCCAGGCTGTGGGGCCCGAGACGGGTGCGGTCGCCGTCGCGCGCGAGGACGAGCAGCTCGGCACCCTCAGCCGCGGCGACGACCTCGCGCTCGACGCGGCCGGCACGCTCCACGTGGGCGCAAGGCCGCCCGAGACGGTCGGCCGCGGCGGTCAGGAGGTGCTGGGCGGAGTCCGCCGCCAGGGCCTCCAGCCGGGTGCCCGGATCCCGCTCCCGGTGACCGCGGCCGAGCAGCCCGGCGAACGCACCGTGCGCGACGCCCGGGACCTCCTGGCCGCTGACGTGGAGCAGGACGATCTCCGCGCCCTGCGGTGCGTGGGTGCGGGCGGCGTCGACACAGGCGGGCCAGGTGCCTTCGGTGATCCAGACGACGACGGTCACGGGCTCATCCTCCGATGATCTGCAGTGACCCCCACAGTGCCACCACCGCCAGTGCCAGCGCGGCGGGCACGACGAGCAGACCGAGGAGGGTGAACTCGCCGAGGCCGATGTCGGTGTCGTGTTCGCGGACGATCCGCCGCCACAGCAGGGTGGCCAGGGATCCGGCGTAGGTGAGGTTGGGACCGATGTTGACCCCGAGCAGGACCGCCAGGACCGCTCCGGCGCCGGACGGGACGGCCAGCGGGAGGAGGACGAGGACGGCGGGCAGGTTGTTGATGACGTTCGCCAGGACGGCCGCCAACGCCGCCGTGCCGAGCAGCGCGGGCAGCGACGTGCCGTGGGGGACGAGCTGCCCGAGCGCGGAGGAGAGCCCGTTGTCGACGACGGCCCGGACCACGATGCCCAGCGCCAGGACGAAGGCCAGGAACGGCACGGCGGCCGAGCGCACGATCGCGACCGGGGTGGTGCGGCGCCGGGCGAGGGCCCGGACGGCGAGCGCGAGCGCGCCGCCCAGGGCCGCCCAGGCCGGATCGACGCCGATGACCGAGGTGAGGACGAATCCGGCGAGCGTGCAGGAGACGGTGACGAGGGCGAACAGGGGCAGCTCCGGCGCCGCCACCTCAGCCGCGGGCGGGGCACCCGCGTCCAGGTCGGCGGCGAAGAACCGGCGCAGCACCCCGTACTCGACGGCGATGGCCGCCAGCCACGGCAGCGCCATCAGCGCGGCGAACCGGGTGAAGCTGAGCCCGCTCGCGGCGAAGGCCAGCAGGTTGGTGAGGTTGGAGACCGGCAGCAGCAGCGAGGCGGTGTTCGAGAGGTGGGTGCAGGCGTAGACGTGCGGTTTGGGCCGGGCGCCGAGCCGGGCGGCGGTGACGAACACCACCGGGGTGAGCAGCACCACGGTGGCGTCCAGGCTGAGCACCGCCGTGATCACGGAGGCGACCACGAACACCTGGACCAGCAGTCGCCGTGGACTCCCGGCGGACGCCCGGGCCATCCACGCCCCGCAGGCGCGGAACAGGCCTTCGTCGTCACACAGCTGAGCCAGCACCAGGACGGCGGCCAGGAACCCGATCACCGGCCCGAGCCGTTCCGCCTCGGCCCATGCGTCCGCCGGCGAGATCGCACCGGTGCCGATGACCAGCCCGGCAGCGGGGACCGCCACCACCGCCTCCGGCCATCCCCACGGGCGCACCACGGCACAGAACAGCACCAGCACCAGCAGTCCGACGGACAACGCTTCGGCGAACGACGTACTCAGGGTCCTACTCCTCGCAGGTGGCGGTGACAGCCCTATCGAACCAGAGGCCTCCAGGCTGCGGGGCGTCGGCACGACCGAACGGAACCCCGGCGGCTACTGCCGGGGTGCTTCGGCCGCCAGGGCGTCGAGGTGACCGGCGACCCGCTGAAGCAGTTCCATCAGCACCTCGTGCTCGTCGGCCGAGAGGCACTCCATCATCCGCACCCTCACGCGCTCCGGCCGCTCGGACACCCGCTCGTAGGCGCGTCGCCCCTCCTCGGACAGCGTCACGCTGCCGTCGCCCGCCACCTGCGCCCAGCCGCGGTCGACGAACCGCTCGACGTGCGGCCGCACGGTCGGCTCGTCGGCGGACAGGAACGCCGCCATGGTCTCGTCGAGCGCGGCGACGGTGATCGGGCCGTACGACATCGTGTTCAGCACCTGCCAGGCCCGCCGGTCCAGGCCGTCGGCGGCGAACAGCCGGCCCAGGCTCTCGGTGATGGCCCCGTCGATGTGCTTCAGCCAGTAGCCGAGCGGGCGCTGGTCTTGGACGTCGGGCAGGCGCGCTCTGGTCGTCCTAGATCCGCGACTTCCGCACCGAGTGCCACACCGCCCCGGACAGCGCCAGCGTGGAGCGCGGCACCGACAGGCGCTCGTGCTCCCGGTACAGCCGCCAGTTGTGCTCCACCAGCGCCAGCTTGTTCGAGGACAGCGAGCCCGCCCGGCCGGCCCGGTAGATCGCCAGCGGTTCCCGCAGACCCCGGGCGGGGTGCCCGTCCCTCATGATCGACAGCCACAGCGCGTAGTCCTGCCGCTTCGGCATGTCCGGCATCAGCCGCGTGCCCAGCACCGTCCGGTCGTACATGGCGGTCAGGGCCCCGATGTGGTCCTGCACCAGCATGTCGCGGTACGTCACGCGCTCCCGGGCCGCGACCACCCGCCCGTTCGGCGTGAAGTCGCAGGCCTCGCCCGTGTAGTCGCCGGCGACCTTGTAGTAGGAGGTGAACGTCAGGGGAGCGTCGCCCTCCGCGGCGAACGCGAGCTGCCGCTCCACCTTGGAGGGCAGCCACATGTCGTCGCTGTCCAGGAACGCCACGTACGCCCCTCGCGCCCGCGCCAGGGCGAGGTTGCGGGCCCTGGCCGCGCCGCCCTGTTCGGGCGCGGCCTGCGGACGCACCCGCTCGTCCTGGCGGGCCAGGTCCTGCAGCAGGTCCATGGAGCCGTCGGTGGACGCGTCGTCGGTGACCAGCAGCTCCACGTCGGCGTGGGTCTGCGCGAGCACGGAGCGCACCGACGAGCCGAGAGTGGCGGCCGAGTTGTGTACCGGCATCACGACGGAAACCAGGGGCACGGCGATGCTCCTCACCCAGATTGGACTTGTCATGGACGGCGTTGTCGCCGGTCAGGGCTCCGTGGGGCCGCCGCTCGGCGTGCGCGCCGCCGGGGCGGACCAGCGCGTCGTCGGCCACGACGTGGACCTGCACCGTATCAAGCGGCTCACCACCGGCGGTTCCGGCCACCTCCTTCCACGAGCTCGACGCTTCCGAAGCGGGTGGGGCCGCGTTCGCGGTGGCGAGTTCCGGCCCAGCACCGCGGGTGACCCGACCGGCTCCGTACCGTCGGACCGCGCGCCCACCCGGACGACCCCCGGGCGGCACCGGCCCGGGCCGGGTGCGCCCGCGGCGACGACGCGGGCGCCGAGCCGTCAGGCGGGCTGGACGGTGACTGTGCAGAGGCGCTTGGTGGCCCGGGTCAGGGCCACGTACAAGTCCCTCTCCCCGCCGGGGCGGGCCGTGATGATCTCCTCGGGGTTCAGGACGACGACCCCGTCGAATTCCAGACCGCGTGCTTCGGACGCCGGCACGATGCGTGCGTGGTCGGCGACGCCCCGGGCCGTCAGCTCGGTCACCCTGGTGTCCGCGCAGATCACTCCCAGGAGCTCGCCCGGGTGCGCGGTGCGCTGGGCGCGGAGTTCCCGGACGACGGCGGTGACCGACGAGTCCGGCGGTGTGGTCACGGTGCGAGGGCTCTCACCGCTGCGCAGTGACCGTGTGGGCTTCTGGTCCGGAGCGATCCGCGCGAGCAGGTCCCGGACGCTCTCCAGGATCTCCTGCGTGGTGCGGTAGCTGACGGTCAGGTCGTGCAGCTTGAACCGCGGTCCGACGTGGGGGCCCAACGCCTCCTTCCAGTCGCGTGCCGTCGCGACCGGGCCTGCCTGGGCGAAGTCACCCACCACCGTCATCGCCCTTGCCGGGCAGCGGCGGACGATCATCCGCCACTGCATGGCGGTCAGTTCCTGCGCCTCGTCGACGACGACGTGCCCGTACGTCCGCTCGGGCGGGCCGTCGACCAGGCTCGCCGCCTCGTCCAGCAACGGCACGTCGGCATCGGTCCACGGGTCGTTCGGACCGCGCAGCAGAAGGGACCGCTCCTGCGCGGTGAGGCGGGGCAGGTGCTCGGCGAGAGCGCCGGCGTTCGTCAGGAGCGCCTTCACGAGGTCACCGGGTGCCAGCCGCGGCCACAACCCCTCGACCGCTCGGTCGACGCCGGCGTCGTCGAGGAGATCGGCTCGGATGGCGTCCCGATCCAGCTCGTGGACCGGACCCGGGTCGGCCGCACCTTCGGCACGGCGCTGGGCGGCTCCCGTGAACCGGTCGAGGTTCATGCCCGTCATCATTTCGGCATCGGCGTCGATCCGCTCCAGGAGGTCGCCCATGTCTCGTCCCATCGCGTCGATGACGGCGTCGACCAGGAGCTCCTTGAACACCTGGCGCGCGGGGTTGTGCCCCGGTGCGGCCGCCCCGGCGGCGTCGCGTGCCGTGGCGACCTCCTCGTCGGCCAGGTGAACCGGTTCCTGGCCGACTCGCACGGTGAAGTCACCGGCGGGGGCTTGGTGGACGCGCAGCAGGCCGGCCAAGGCGTCGGCGAGGTCGGAGCTGCCCTTGAGACGTGCCGTGTCGAACCGGTCCACCGCCTCGGGGGACACTCCGGCCAGGTCCCGGCAGGTCGTCAGGACCACGTCGTTCTCGCCGAGCGAGGGAAGGACCTGGGAGATGTAGTCGAGGAACCGGGCGTTCGGGCCCACCACGAGGACACCCTCCTCCGCGGCGCGCGGGAACGCGTACAGGACGTAGGCCGCCCGGTGCAGGGCGACCACCGTCTTGCCGGTGCCCGGCCCGCCCTGCACCACGGTCACCCCGCGGTGGGCGGAGCGGACGATCTCGTCCTGCTCGGCCTGCAGCGTCGCGACGGCCGCGTGCATCCTGCCCGTACGCCGTGCCGACAGAGCCTCGGTCAACGGGCCGTCCCCCACGACGTCCTCGTCGGTCGGGGTGGTCCCGTCCAGCAGTTCGTCGCTCACCGAGACGACCGTGCGCTCCTCGAGGCGCAGGTGCCGGCGCCGCCGCAGGTCCATCGGGTGGGCCGGTGTCGCCTCGTAGAAGGGCCGTGCCGCGTTCGCCCGCCAGTCCACGAGCAGGGGCAGGTCGTCCTCCTCCGTCTGTAACCCGATCCGCCCGATGTGCAGGGCGGTGCCGTCCGTCCAGTCGATGCGCCCGAAGACCAGTCCCTTTTCGGCGCCCTCCAGCCGGCTGATCTCCTTGGCCAGGCGCTCGGCGGTGATTTCCCTCTCGTACGTCTCGCCGGCGCTGTCCGCCGGGGCCTTCAGCACGCTCGCGCGGTGTGCTCGCGCCTCGGAAAGCCGCTCGGTGAGCAACTCGTACAAGGAGGACACATAATCCCGCTCCGATTCAAGCGCACGCACGGCGGGATCACTCATCTTCGACAACAGGGGCTCCTTCGATTCGCTCCACACCCTACGATCAAAGGTCCCTGAAGGTAAGTCTTGACTTACTTGGTGAAGACATGTCCCTGTGGCTGAATCCATGACAGCTGACCGTGCGGCGTCTCGTGAATTCCGCCGTTCCGGATATCGCGGGATATCGCGGGTCGCGCTCCCGATGCCCCATGCCTTGTGGGCGAGACCGCCCTTGGAATTCGGAGATGTTTTGCCGCGATCGGTCAATCGGTGAACGGGGGAGAACGCAAGAACCGTTCGGGGAAGCACAAGCGCCAGGGCCTGCGCTTCCCCGTACCGGACCTCGGTCAGTCGATGCCTTCGACGATGCGGAAGTCGCGCTCGACGCCGTCGGAGAGGACGATCAGCGCCTCTTGGTAGGCCGCGCTCTCGCGTGCCGCGACGGCCTGCTCGAAGCTGTCGAACTCGACCAGGATGGTGCGCTCGGCGATTCCGCCGTCATGCGCCGCGACCCGACCGCCGCGGACGATGGTCCGACCGCCCGCGGCCTTGACGGCCGGAGCGGCCAGCTCGTTGTAAGCAGCCAGCTTCTCGGGGTCCGAAATGGTGCGGTAGACGCTGACCCAGTAGCCCTTGGGCATGGCACCTCCAGTGTTGTGATGAGTGTGTTCCGCTTACGAGTTGGTCTCGGACGGGCGTCGGCGGGCGAGGGCGAGGCTCGTCAGCGTCGTGATCGTCATGGCGGCGATGCCGACCAGCGCCGCGGTGGTGTAGGCGCTGTCGTCGGGGAAGAGGTGGCCGGGGTCGGTGCCCGCGGCGAGGATCAGCCCGCCGATGGCGCTGCCCAGGGAGTACCCGACGCTGCGGACGACGTAGTTGAAGCTCATGGCGCTCGACGTCTCGCTCCTGGGGGTGACGGCCAGGATGACGCCGGGCATCGCGGCCGAGAATCCGCCGACCCCGAAGCCGAGCACGCCCATCGCCGCGAACAGTTCGGCCAGGTCCGACCGGGCCGCCGCGAACAGGGCGAACCCGCCGCCGACCACGACGGCGCTGCCGGCCAGCAGCAGGGGGCCGGCGATCCGTGCCCGGACCCGCGGCGTGAGCTTGCCGGCGACGAACCCCAGCACCGAGAACGGGATGAGGACCAGCCCGGCGACGAAGGTCGTCAGCCCGAAGCCGTAGCCGGCGGCGTGCGGCGTCTGCGCGTACCGGGTGATGAGCGTGAGCAGGAGGTACATGCCGATCCCGCCGACGAACATGGCGAGGTTCGCCCCGGCGACCGCCGGGTGCCGCACCGCCCGCACGTCGACCAGGGGCGTCGTGCTGCGCAGCTCGACGACGGCCCAGACGCAGAGCAGCACCACCGCGACGACGGCGAGGCCCGCCGCCACGGCGAGGTGCCGGCTCCACAGATCCCGTTCGCCGGCGAGGAACAGCACCAGGAGCAGCGCGGCGGCCAGGACGACCGCGCCTGCCACGTCCACGTGGGCGGAGCGGCCTTCGGGGGCTTCGGGCATGGAGCGCCACGCGGTCAGGAGGGCGGCGGCGGTGACGACCAGGCCGAGGCCGTAGGCGGCCCGTACCCCGCCGAGCTCGGCGAGCAGTGCGGCCAGCGGGTAGCCGGCGCCGGCCCCGATGATCGAGACCACCGAGATCAGGGCGATCACGGCCGCGCCGCGCTCCTCGGGGAGGTGGTCCCGGGCCACGCCCATCATCAGCGCCGTCAGCCCGAGCCCGACGCCCTGGGCCGCCCTGCCGGCCAGCAGCCACGCGAACGGCAGCGGCAGCACGGTGAGCGCGCTGCCGGCGACGACGACCGCCAGTGTGGCGAGGATCGTGGCCCGCCGGTGCGGGCCGGCTCCGAGCCGGCCCAGGACCGGCGTGGCGACGGCGCCGCTGAGCAGCGCGACGGTCAGGGTCCACTGCGCGCTGCCGAGCGGGACGTGGAACGAGGTCGCGACGCTGGTGATGAGCGGCGTCCCGAGGCTGGCGACCGCGGCCACGACCAGGGCGATGAACACCAGCGCGGGGACCAGCAGCCGCGCCTCGGAACGCGCCACCGGGAACGCCTTCACCGCAGCCCCGCCGACCGGCTGCCCGGTCACTGCCCCGGCCCTTCGCGGTCCTGGCTTTCGAGCTCTGCCAGGTGCTTCAGCGCCGGAAGGGCCGCCACCAGCGCCTCGACCTCGTCGCCGGTGAGCTCGCCGATCAACCGCTCGAACGCGTGGACGCCCGCCTGGCGCCGCGTCCGGACATAGGAGGCGCCGGCCTCGGTCAGGCACACCAGCGTGACCCGCTTGTCGGACGCGTCGCCCCGCCGCTCCACCAGGCCGGACTCCTCCATCACCCGGACGAGGGCGGTCATCGCGGGCTGGGTGACGCCCTCGACCGCGGCCAGATCGGTGATGCGCCGCGGGCCGGTCCGGTCCAGGGTGGCCAGGGTGGCGGCGGACGTCAGGCTCATGTCCCGGGGCAGGCGTCTCGCGGCCCTGGTGGCCAGGCCGTAGAGGGCTGCCCCGATGGCGGCGGACGCGTCAGGAGCGGTGTGGCGACGACTCATGCCCGAAGCATAGCAAGTTTATATTCATGGCTTATGTAAATAGTCGACTGCGCTCGCGAACGCGACCGAGCACCCCCGGGCCGGCGGACGCTCGCGCCCGGCACGCCTTCGGCCGGCGCCGCGGGGGGAGCGGTGGGGGCCGAAGGCGCCTTGGTCGTACGGTCGTTGGGGGCGCTGCGTCAGCCGAGCTGGCCGGTCGGGCGCACGGTGATGTGGTTGATGTCCACGCCCACCGGCTGGTTGATGGCGAAGGCGATCGTGTCCGCGATCTGCTCGGGGGTCATCGTCGGCGAGGCGTCGGGGGTGCCGCCGCGCTCGTTCCAGAACGGGGTGTCCACCACCCCGGGGGCGACGACGGTCACGCCGACTCCGTCCTTGCCGACCAGCAGCCGGGTGTTCTCGGCCAGCGCGTGCGCGGCCCACTTGGTGACCGAGTACAGGTTGCCGGGCGTGTTGCGCACCCCGGCGACCGAACCGATGATCACGATCCGGCCCTTGGACTCCCTGAGGTGCGGCAGGGTCTCCCGCACCAGCAGGGCCGGGCCCAGGACGTTGGTGAGGACCATGGCGCGCATGTCCTCGGGGGCGTGGCTCTCCAGGTTGCCGGGCAGTGAGAAACCGGCGTTGGCGATGACGTTGTCCAGTCGGCCCCACACGTCCACCACGCGGCGCACGGCGGAGGCGACGTCGTGCTCGTCGCTGGTGTCGCCGGTGATCGTCAGCAGCCGTTCGCCCGCTCCGGCCGAAGCGGCGAAGGCGGCCAGCTTGTCCGCGTCACGTCCGGTGACGGCCACGTGGTGGCCCTGCTCGAGCAGGGCGCGGGCGGTGGCGGCGCCGATTCCGGTCGAGCCACCGGTGATCAGCGTGACGGGTTCCATGGGACGGCCTCCTGAGCGATGTGGTCGTCGGGGCTCCCGCAGCGTCCTGGATGTCCGCGCACGCGAGGTGGCGCGTCAAGTCGACGAACTCCCCGTCGTCGGCCCCCCGAAACGCCTGCACTATACCCGGCGATCTTCCCGTCGAGCCGGTCCACCACCGCTGACCGGCCACGAGACGATCCGTCGTCGTCCTCCAGCACGACTCGGGCCGTCGCCCTCCTTCGCGTCCGGCGGTCTCTCCCGGGTGCGGTCGGCCCTGTTCACCGAGGGGTCGGCGACGGGGCTTCGGCGGGTGGGGTGATGCGGATGGTGAGGTGTCCTTCCTCGGCGTCGGCGGTGATGGTGGAGCCGTCGGTGACGTCACCGGCGAGCAGGGCCCGGCCGATGCGGGTCTCGACCTCGCGTTGGATGAAGCGGCGCAGGGGCCGTGCTCCGTAGACGGGGTCGAATCCTTGGTCGGCGATGTGGCGGCGGGCCGCCTCGGTCAGGCGCAGGTCCAGGCGGCGGTCGGCGAGCCGGTGGCGCAGGTCTTCGGTGAGCAGGTCGACGACGCGTTCGATCTCGGACATGGTGAGGGGTTTGAAGAGGACGACGTCGTCGATGCGGTTGAGGAACTCGGGCCGGAAGTGGCGCCGCAGTTCGTCCATGACAGCGGCGCGGGCGCCTTCCTTGATCTCGCCGTCGGGGGTGACTCCTTCCAGGAGGTGGTGGGACCCGATGTTGCTGGTCATGATCACCACGGTGTTGCGGAAGTCGACGGTGTGCCCTTGGGCGTCGGTGAGGCGGCCGTCGTCGAGGAGTTGCAGCAGGGTGTTGAAGACGTCCGGGTGGGCCTTCTCGACCTCGTCGAGCAGCAGGACGGAGTAGGGCTTGCGGCGCACCGCTTCGGTGAGCTGGCCGCCCTCCTCGTAGCCGACGTAGCCGGGCGGGGCACCGACCAGACGCGAGACGGTGTGCCGTTCCTGGTACTCGCTCATGTCGAGCCGGACCATGTTGTCCTCGGTGTCGAACAGGGCCGCGGCCAGGGTTCTGGCCAGTTCGGTCTTGCCGACGCCGGTCGGGCCGAGGAAGAGGAAGGAGCCGATGGGCCGACGGGGGTCCTTGACGCCCGAGCGGGCCCGGATGACGGCGTCCGCGACGAGTTGGACGGCTTCGTCCTGGCCGATGACGCGTTCGTGGAGGATCTCGTCCAGCCGCAGGAGCTTGTGGCGTTCGCCCTCCAGGAGCCGGCTGACGGGGATGCCCGTCCAACGGGCGACGATGGCGGCGATCTCGTCCTCGGTGACGACCTCGCGCAGCAGCCGCCGGCCGCCCTGCTTGACGGCCAGCTGGTCCTCTTCCGCGCGCAGGCGGCGCTCCAGCTCGGGCAGTCGGCCGTGGCGCAGCTCGGCGGCGCGGTTGAGGTCGTAGGAGCGTTCGGCGTCCTCGGCCTGGATGCGGGCCTGTTCGATCTCCTCGCGCAGGGCCTGGACCTTCCGCAGGGCCTGGCGCTCGGATTCCCACCGGGCGCGGAGCGAGTCGGCCGCGGCGCGGGCGTCGGCCAGTTCGCGGCGGAGTTCGGCCAGGCGGTTACGGCCGGCGGGGTCGTCCTCCTTGGCGAGGGCGGCTTCCTCGATCTCCAGGCGGCGGACGCGGCGGGTGAGTTCGTCGAGTTCGGCGGGCATGGAGTCGATCTCGGTGCGCAGCATGGCGCAGGCCTCGTCGACGAGGTCGATGGCCTTGTCGGGCAGGAAGCGGTCGGAGATGTAGCGGTGGGAGAGGGTGACGGCGGCCACCAGGGCGCTGTCCTGGATCTTGACGCCGTGGAAGACCTCCAGGCGTTCGCGCAGGCCCCGGAGGATGGAGACGGCGTCCTCCTCGCTGGGCTCGTCGATCATCACGGGCTGGAAGCGGCGCTCCAGGGCGGCGTCCTTCTCGACGTGCTTGCGGTACTCGTCGAGGGTGGTCGCGCCGATCATGTGCAGTTCGCCGCGGGCGAGCATGGGTTTGAGCATGTTGCCGGCGTCCATCGCGCCTTCGGCGGCGCCGGCGCCGACGACGGTGTGCATCTCGTCGACGAACAGCAGGATGCGGCCGGCGGCGGCGGTGACCTCGTGGAGGACGGCCTTGAGGCGCTCCTCGAACTCGCCGCGGTACTTGGCGCCGGCGACCAGGGAGCCCAGGTCGAGGGCGAAGACGGTCTTGTCCCGCAGGCCCTCGGGCACGTCGCCGTGGGCGATGCGCTGGGCCAGGCCCTCGGCGATGGCGGTCTTGCCCACGCCCGGGTCGCCGATCAGCACCGGGTTGTTCTTGGTCTTGCGGGAGAGGATCTGCACGACGCGGCGGATCTCCGCGTCCCGGCCGATGACCGGGTCGAGCTTTCCGGCGCGGGCCTCGGCGACGAGGTCGCGCCCGTACTTCTCGAGCGCCTCGTAGGTGACCTCGGGCATGGCGGAGGTGACGCGCTGGTTGCCGCGCACCCCGGTCAGGGCGCCCAGGAACCGCTCCCGGTTCAGGCCGTGGTCGTGCAGGACGCGGCCGGCGGCGCTGTCGGTGCCCTCCTCCAGCAGCGCCAGCAGGAGGTGCTCCACGGACACGTACTCGTCCTTGAGCCGCTCGGCCTCCTGCTCGGCGGCGTCCAACAGCCGTGCCAGCCGCTGGGTGAGGAAGACCTGCCCCGGCGCGGCGCCCGGGCCGGAGACGCTCGGGCGGCGCCCGAGCGCGGCCTCCACCGCGGCACGCACCTGGTCGGCGTCGGCACCGGCCGAGGTGAGCAGCCGGGGGATCAGCCCGTCGCTCTGGTCGAGCAGGGCCAGCAGCAGGTGCTCGCCGTCGACCTCGACGTGGCCGAAGCGCAGGGCCTTGGTCTGGGCGTCCTGCAGGGCTTCCTGGGATTTCTGCGTCAGTCGGTCGGTGTCCACGGCGGCTTCACCTTCTGCCGGTGGCGGCGCGCCCGGCGAGCGCGGCCTCGAGTTGGTCGATGCGGTCCAGCAGGTCGAGGACGACTCCGAGCGCGGCGTAGTTCAGGCCCAGGCCGGAGCGCAGGCGCTGGATGCGGGCCAGCCGCATCAGGTGCGTGGTGTCGAAGCACGGCTGCCCGGCCGGGCCGGTGGCGGGTTCCAGCAGCCCGAGCGCGACGTAGCGGCGCACCAGGTCGGGGTGCAGCCCGGTGGCGGCGGCGAACTCGCCCAGGGGGACGCCGATCCGGCGGGCGGCGGTGACGCGCACCAGTGGGTAGCGGTACGGGTTCTGCGGCACGTCCGGTCACCCTCATCTCTTGCTCTCGCCGTGGACTCGGGGGTCGAAGCGCGACTGTTCGGCCAGGCGCCGGAACAGGTCGCGTTCGTCGGGTGTCGGCTCGGGGGGCACCATGATCTTCACCTCGGCGTACAGGTCGCCGGCCGGCCCGCGCGGGTTGGGCAGGCCACGCCCGCGCAGCCGCAGCCTGCGCCCGCTGGAGGAGCCCGGCGGCAGCTCCACCCGGGCCGGGCCGCCGGGGGTCTCCACCGGTACGGAGGCCCCCAGGGCGGCCTCCCACGGGGAGACCGGCAGGTCGACGGTGACGTCCCTGCCCTGGACGCGGTAGCGGGGGTGCGGGGCCAGGCGCACCACCAGGTACAGGTCGCCGGCCGGCCCGCCGCCACTGCCCGTCCCGCCCTGCCCGGCCAGGCGGATGCGCTGCCCGTCGGTGACGCCCGCCGGGATGTTGACCTCGTAACTGCGCGGCCCGCCCGAGGTGTTCAGCGTGATGCGGCGCTGCCCGCCGGAGTAGGCGTCCTCCACGCCGAGGGTGATCTCCGCCTCCCGGTCCGCCCCGGGCATCCGCCCGAAGCCGTCCCCGCCCCGGCCCGCGCCGCCGAACAGGCCGCCGAGCAGGTCTTCGAAGTCCGCCCCACCGAAGCCGCCGGCACCGAACCCGCCCTGCCCGAACCCCGACCCGCCGGTGTTCACGTACACCCGGCGGCCGCCGGCCCCGCCGAACGGCCCGCCACCGCCGAACGGCCCGGCCGCCTCGGAGGCCGCACCCTCGCGGGCCTGGGCCTGCTGCCACGCCGGCCCGAACCGGTCGTAGCGGGCCCGAGTGTCCGGATCGGACAGCACCTGGTACGCCTCGCTGATCTCCTTGAACCGTTCCTCGGCCCCCGGTTCCTTGTTCAGATCCGGGTGCCAGCGGCGGGCCAGGCGGCGGTACGCGCGCTGGATCTCCTCGGCGCCGGCGTCCCGGGAGACCCCGAGCACCTCGTAGTAGTCACGGTTCGACGCGGCCATCCGGCTGCTCACTCCTCGGATTTCGCCGCGACCGCGACGACCGCCGGTCGCAGCAGTCCCTGGTCGCTGTCGTAGCCGGCGCGCAGGACCTCGAGGATGCTGCCGGGGGGCGCGCCCGGCTCGGGCCGGACCTGGGCCGCCTCGTGCCGAGCGGGGTCGAAGGGCTCGCCGGTGGCGGCGATCCGCCGGTAGCCGAGCTGCTCGAGCACCGCGTACGCCTGCCGGCACACGGCCTCCACCCCGGCGACGATCGTCTGCGGGTCCGCCGCGGCGTGCCGGAGCGCGAGTTCGAGGTGGTCCACCACCGGCAGCCACGCGGCGGTCACCCGGTCCCGTTCGGCCCGGCGTTCCTGCCCTGTCTGGCGCTCGTAGCGCTTGCGGAGGTTCTCCGCCTCGGCCACGGCACGCTGCCAGCGGTCCCGCAACTCCTCGACGTCCGGTCCCGGCGGCACCGGCCCACCCGCCGGGTGTTCTTCCCGCACCGGCCCACCCGAGGGATGCTCTTCCCGCACCGGCCCATCCGCCGGGTGTTCTTCCCGCACCGGCTCACCGGTGGGCCCAGCCTCGACCGGACCGGTTCCGGACCGCTGCCCGCTCCCACCGGACGGTCCGGTCCCGGCAGGATCCTCGGCCCGCCGATCGGGCCCGCGTGCCTCGTCGCTCATCGGGACATCACCCCTCGGTCAACGGCTCGCTCCACCGGTCGCCCCACCATGCGGATCAGCCGGGCCTGAACTCGGCGTCGATCACGTCGTCATCGCCGCCCTGGGGCCGGCCGGCGCCCGGTCCGCCCTGCGGCGGGCCGTCACCCGCGCCGCCCGCGCCGCCCGCGGAGGACGCGGAGGCCGCGAGGCCGTGCAGCAGCTGCTGCAGGTCCCCGGTCAGCGAGCGCACGCGCTCGAGAGGAGCCTCCTCCTTGACGGCCTGCCGCGCGTCCGCGATCAGCGCCTCGGCCCGGCCCCGGTCGTGCACGGCGACCGCCTCCCCCAGCTCGCCCAGGCGCCGCTCCACCTGGTAGGCGGCACTGTCGAGCTCGTTGCGCGCCTCCACCAGCTCCCGGATGCGGGCATCCTCGGCCCGGTTGCGTTCGGCCTCCTGAACCATCCGCTGGACCTCGGACTCCTCCAGCGTGCCGCTGCCGGAGACGGTGATGCTCTGCTGGGCGCCGGTGTCCTTGTCCCTCGCGGACACGTTCAGGATGCCGTTCGCGTCGATGTCGAACGTCACCTCGACCTGCGGCACGCCCCGGGGGGCGGGCGGGATGTTCTCCAGCCGCACCCGGCCCAGCACCCGGTTGTCCGCGGCCCGCTCCCGCTCGCCCTGCAGGACGACCACGTCGACGGCCGGCTGACCGTCCTCGGCGGTGGTGAACGTCTCAGAGCGGCGGGTGGGAATGGTGGTGTTGCGCTCGATCAGTTTGGTCATCAGGCCGCCGAGCGTCTCCACGCCGAGGGACAGCGGGGTGACGTCCAGCAGCAGCACGTCCTTGACCTCGCCCTGCAACACCGCCGCCTGCACGGCCGCGCCCAGGGCCACGACCTCGTCCGGGTTGACCGACATGTTCGGGTCCTTGCCGCCGGTCAGCCGGCGCACCAGGGCCTGAACAGCCGGGATGCGGGTGGACCCGCCGACCAGGATGACCTCGTCCACGTCGTCGGCGGTCACCTTGCCATCGGCCATCGCCTGCCGCACCGGGCCGAGGCACCGCTCCACCAGGTCGGCGGTGAGCTGCTCGAAGGTGGCCCGCGTGACCGTCGTCGTCAGGTGCTTGGGACCGGAGGCGTCCGCAGTGACGAACGGCAGGTTGATCTGCGTCTGAGCGGTGGCCGACAGCTCCACCTTCGCCTTCTCCGCCGCCTCGTACAGCCGCTGCAACGCCTGCGGGTCACGCCGCAGATCGATCCCGTTCAGCCGCTGGAAGTCCTCCGCCAGATGGTCCACCAAGCGCCGGTCGAAGTCGTCACCGCCCAGGTGCGTGTCGCCGGCGGTCGACCGCACCTCCACCACCCCGTCGCCCACGTCCAGGATGCTGACGTCGAACGTGCCGCCGCCCAGATCGAACACCAGCACCGTCTCGTGACCCTTCCGGTCAAGCCCGTACGCGAGCGCCGCCGCCGTCGGCTCGTTCACGATCCGCAGCACCTCCAGCCCCGCGATCCGGCCCGCGTCCTTCGTCGCCTGCCGCTGCGCGTCGTTGAAGTACGCGGGGACCGTGATCACCGCCTGCGTGACCTTCTCCCCGAGCTGCTTGGACGCGTCCTCCGCGAGCTTGCGCAGCACCGCCGCCGAGATCTCCTCCGGCGCGTAGGACTTGCCCCGGACCGAGAACCGCACCGCGTCGTCCGGACCGGCCACGACCTCGTAGGAAACCTGCTCCGCCTCCGTGCGCACCTCGCCGAACCGGCGGCCGACGAACCGCTTCGCCGAATACACCGTCCCCTTCGGGTTCAGCACCGACTGGCGGCGCGCCAGCTGGCCCACCAGCCGCTCCCCGGTGTCGGAGAACGCCACCACCGACGGCGTCGTCCGCCCGCCCTCCGCATTGGTGACCACCCGCGGCTGCCCGCCCTCGTACACGGCGATCACCGAGTTCGTCGTTCCCAGGTCGATGCCCACAGCCTTCGCCATCGCCGTGCCTCCGCGCTTCCGCAACCCCCCCGGGCAGCTGCGCACACACGTGCGCGAGATCCCTCCGGCGCCGTTGTGGCGTGCGCCTATCCCCGGGGGCCGGACTCAAACCGGCAGACCGCCGAAGAGCGACCGGAAAAACTTGAGTCTCCTCTTGTCAAGAAGACTGCTGCGACGTATATCAAAAGTACGGCGTAACCCGCCGACACCAGCAGCGATCCATGGACAAGGAGGCGAGAACGATGCTGCTGAGGACCGATCCGTTCCGAGCGCTGGACCGTGTCACCCAGGAGCTCTTCGACGGTGGTCGGCTTCCGTCCGGCGTGCCGATGGACGCCTGGCGCGAGGACGGCGCGGTGTGGGTCACCTTCGACCTGCCGGGTGTCGATCCCGACTCGGTCGATCTCCAGGTCGACCACGACGCGCTGACGGTCACGGCCGAGCGCAAGCACGGCTACGCGGAAGACGCGCAGGTGCTCATCTCCGAGCGCCCGGTCGGCACCTTCACGCGGCAGCTGTCCCTCGGGGAGGCGCTCGACGCGGACAACATCGAGGCCAGCTACGACGCGGGTGTGCTGAAGCTGCGGATCCCGGTGGCCGACAAGGCCAAGCCGCGCAAGATCGAGATCAACGGGGGCCGCAAGGAACTGCAGTCCTGACACCCTCGAACACGCCGACTCGAACACGCCGAACGGGCCGGGCGCACATCGACCTGCGTGGCCCGAGCCGGCCCGTTCGGCGGCCACCACCTCCCGGCCCTACCGGGCCGACCGCCGCCCGGCCTCGATCGAGACCTGTCCGGCGGGCAGCCGGGCCGGGGGTCACAGTTTGTACATGGCGTGGTACGGCTGGACGACGCGTTCCTGGTGTGATCCGAAGTCGACGAGTACGGCGGCGTCGCCGGCCTCTTCGACACCGACGACCCGGCCGAGGCCGTACCGGTCGTGGGTGACGCGGTCACCTGGGGCGAAGTGCTTGCGCGGCGGTTCGGGCCGCGTCTGGAAGGGGCTGGTGGGCAGGGGGCGGCGGACTGCTGCACGTTTCGTCATTTCCGGCCAGTATGCGCCGGAAAACGCGGCCGCGGAACCCTTGGGAGCGTTGAAATCAGCGGCGTCGAAATGTGCCTGGCCGACGGCACGCACCGTACGCCCCATGAGGTGCCGCGCCGCTCGTGTCCGGGCCCGCCGGGGGAGATTTCCGGCAGGCTGTGCCGCCCCGCCGGGCGGGGCCAGCGGTGGACGGCGGGCGGCGGGCTCCTGAAGTGGGTTGGGGTGCAGGAGAGTTGGGAGCCCGGACAGCGGGACGTGGCGACCTCGGAGGAGGCCCCTTCGAAAACCCGGGGTGAAATGTGCGCCCGTTGTGGGCCCGGGCCTGCTACAGTCGTTATCAGTTGCAGTAGTGGTTCCCATGAACTTTGTGTGCGCCTGCTGATGTTTCGCAGGCGCATTTTTGTTTCCCGGCTCTTTCCCCGGGTGGGTGCTCATCGCGGCGACTCGAAACCCGCGCCGTGCGGGTTTCGGACAGCCCATGAAGGAGATTTTGATGGCTAATGGCACCGTGAAGTGGTTCAACTCGGAGAAGGGCTTCGGCTTCATCGAGCAGGAGGGTGGCGGCCCCGACGTCTTCGCCCACTACTCGAACATCAACGCCAACGGCTTCCGTGAGCTGCTCGAGGGCCAGAAGGTCGAGTTCGACGTCACGCAGGGCCAGAAGGGCCCGCAGGCCGAGAACATCCGCCCGCTGTAGTTCTTCCGCTCCGGCACTCGCCCGGTAGTGAGGGGCCCGCACCGCGACATGTTGCCCGGTGCGGGCCTCGGCGTTTACGGGCGCCGTCGAAGCGCCCCGGCCGGGCCGGCGGGACACGCAGCGCCGTGTTCGGGCCGACATCCGGCCGCTCGCGGTGAGGGTTCGCGGTCCAAGGCCCTCCGCGGCCGTTCTCCACGGCCGCCCCCACGCCCGCCCCCCCGGCAGGCGCCGCCCACGGGCGAGGCGTCCCACGGGTCCGCCGTCCCACGTTCCGCCCGCCGCATTTCCGGCCCGTTCCCTTGCGGTCTCCTCCGGCCCCGCGCCGCAGGGCCTTCCTCGTGACGCGCCGCCCGAAGGAAGGTCCTCCCGCATGAACCGCTCCAGTCGCTCCTCGTACCGGAGGGCCGAACCCCGCTCCGGGGACGGTTCCTCCCCGCCCGCGTCGGGCCCGGCCGACGGCCGGCGGTCCCGCGGCCGGGGTCAGGGCCGGGGCCCGTCGCGGGGCTCCTCCTCGGACGAGTTCGCGATGCCGGTGAGCACGACCCCGGCGCTGCCGGCCGTCGGGTCCTTCGACGAGCTGGACCTGCCGAAGGCACTGCTGTCGCTGCTGGCCCGCAAGGGCATCACCGCCGCGTTTCCGATCCAGGCCGCGACCCTGCCCAACTCGCTGGCCGGCCGCGACGTGCTGGGCCGGGGCCGGACCGGCTCCGGCAAGACCCTCGCGTTCGGCCTCGCCCTGCTGGCCCGCACCGCCGGCCGGCGCGCCGAGCCGGGGCATCCGCTGGCCCTGGTGCTGGTCCCCACCCGCGAGCTCGCACAGCAGGTCACCGAAGCCCTCACCCCCTACGCCCATGCGGTGCGCCTGCGGACGGCCACCGTGGTGGGCGGGACGCCGATCGGCCGCCAGGCATGGATGCTGAACCGCGGGGCCGAGGTCGTCGTGGCCACCCCGGGCCGGCTCAAGGATCTGATCCAGCGCGGGGACTGCCGGCTGGACCGGGTCGGCATCACCGTCCTGGACGAGGCCGACCAGATGGCCGACATGGGCTTCCTGCCGCAGGTCACCGAGATCCTCGACCAGGTCGCCGAAGGCGGACAGACGATGCTGTTCTCCGCCACCCTGGACCGCAACGTCGACCGCCTGGTGCGGCGCTTCCTGAAGGACCCGGTCACGCACTCGGTGGACCCGTCGGCGGCGGCGGTCAGCACCATGGAGCACCACGTGCTGCAGGTGCACAACGTCGACAAGAACGCCACGATCGCCCACATCGCCGCCCGCGACGGCCGGGTGATCATGTTCATCGACACCAAGGACGGAGCGGACCGGCTGGTCGGCGACCTCCTCGCGAAAGGCGTCAAGGCCGCGGCCCTGCACGGGGGCAAGTCCCAGCCGGAGCGCACCCGCACCCTGGAGCAGTTCCGCACCGGCGGGGTGACCGCGCTGATCGCCACCAACGTCGCCGCCCGCGGCATCCACGTCGACGGCCTCGACCTCGTCGTCAACGTCGATCCGCCGACCGACCACAAGGACTACCTGCACCGCGGCGGACGCACCGCCCGCGCCGGCGCGTCCGGAACCGTCGTCACGCTGGTGCTGCCCAGCCAGCGCCGCGCGGCGGCCCGCTTGATGGCCTCGGCCGGAATCGTCCCCGTCACCACCAAGGTCCTCGCAGGCGGCGACGAACTCACCCGCATCACCGGTGCCCGCGTACCCACCGGCGTGCCCGTCGTGGTCGCCGAACCCGCCTTCGAGCGCCCGCGCCGCAACGCCCCCGGCGTCCGCGGCCGGCGTGGCCGTCCCGCCCCCGCGGGCGGCGACACCCGGACGGCCTCCGGCCGTGTCGAGCGCGGATCCTCCGCCCGCCGCCAGGCACCCGGGCGCACCGCCCCCGCCGCCCCCGCCGCGTAGCACCCGGCGGGCCCCGGCACGGGGTCGACGTTCCCTGCCGGAACGCCACGCGTCGGCGCCCCTCGCGGCGCGTGGCCCGACGGAGCCGCTCGACGGAACGGGATCTTGAGGCCACGAGCAGCCTGTGGCAGGCTCATGCCGCATGATCGATGAGTTCGCGAAGGCCACCCTGCACGGGAGACTGCGGCGGGACCGCGAGGCGCTGCTCTGGAAGCTCGACGGCTTGTCCGAATACGACGCCCGCCGACCTTTGACAGCGACCGGGACCAACCTCCTCGGCCTGGTCAAACACGTGGCCACCGTGGAGGCCAGGTACTTCGGCGAGGTCTTCGGCCGCCCTTCCCCGGAGCCGCTGCCCCGGTGGCAGGACTACGACGGCAGCGATCTGTGGGCGACCGAGGACGAGAGCCGCGATCAGATCATCGGGTTCTACCAGCGCACGTGGGAACACTCGGACGCGACGATCAACGAGCTTCCCCTCGACGCCCCCGGCCACGTGCCGTGGTGGCCGGAGCCCTGTCCCAACACGAACCTGTTCGCCGTCATGGTCCATGTCCTCGGCGAGTCCAACCGGCATGCCGGGCACGCCGACATCCTGCGCGAGGGCCTCGACGGCCGAACCGGGGTGCGCCCCGAACACGAGAAGCAGATCGATGAGGAAGCCCGCGCAGCCTACTGCGCGAAGATCGAGCAGGCCGCCAGATCGGCCGCACCGATCAGGGGTGAGAGGTTGTCCCACGTGACGTGATGGTCGTGCTGAGCGCCCGCCGGACGCCGCGGGCGCCCACGGCACGACGCAGGTCCGCGCTGTGCCCGGCAGGGTCGGGCGTGGTTGCTCCCGAGCAGAGTGTCGCTCCCGACGAGACCTATGAGCAGCGCAACACCGTCGGGCGAGGCGTCAACCGCCGGAAGCGGTGGCGAGGCAGCCCGATGGACGTCGCCTGCGCGTGGGCGCGCGAGCACGCGGCTCCTCGTGTTGGGCATCGCGACGACGCTGGAGATCTCACCCGGCGTGCGGCTGATGGACGATCCGCAATTCCCCGAGGAGCACCGGCTGTTCTCCCAGGGGCATGTCGCGGAGTTCGATCTGCTGCGGACGGCTGCGACGGAGCTCGACTGGCTGATGGTGGTCCCCCCGCTGGACCTGAACGCGCGCGCCGAGGCCACCGGCGGCTACCGGAGCGCGGTCGGTGCGGTGGTGGGGCGGGGGCGGATAGCGCATGCGGACCTGGCGGTGGCGCTGCTGGACGAGATCGAGACACCTCGGCATCGCGGGGTGCAGTGGACGGTTTCGCACTGACGCCGTGACGAGGGGACGTCGGTCGGGGGGCAGGCTGCTGCCGGCGGGCTCAGCCACCGACCGACGGTCGTCGCGGTCAGAACGTGATGACTCGAAGGGGCGAGTTGCCACGGTCAGGGTTCGAGGAGTTCGACCGTCACGGTCACGATGTCGCCGACGTCGAGCGCCTCGGCCTTGCGCACCGCCCGTTTGACCGGCAGCACGTAGCAGCCGCGGGCGCTGTCCGGGAAGATCGACGTGAGCCAGGTGCTGCCGCCGATCGTGACCCGCACGCGCCGCGAGCCGAAACCGCGACGCGGCCCGCCAGGTACGTCCCGGACCTCCTCGGACGCCTCGGCGGGCATGCTGACGAACGTCCAGCTGTCGGCTCGCCGCGCGTCCCAGATCCACAGCTCGCCGTCGAAGGTGAACACCAACACAGACCCAGCATCGCACGTGGGGCCGACGGCGAGCGGCACCGTGAAGGCTTCCCCGCTGCTTCCGTGACGACCGCCCGAGGGACGATCGCCGGCTGGTAGCAGCTCGCCGAGGCCATGGGGGCCGTCGTGGGGACCGGACGGGAGGGGGCGGGGTGCCGGGTGATCTCCGTCTGCTGCCACGTTTCTCCGTAGGCCAGAGCCAGGGTCAGGGCTCGGGTCTCATCGCTGATTGCTCGTCGACTCCCCCGGGGCGCCGTCGACCTCTGCCCGGGTGCGCAGCCGGCCGCGCGCGGCGAGCCCGGCCAGTCGGTGCTGTTCCCCGGCCGCCCAGCTCTCCACTCGTGCCGGGTCCAGCGGTCCGCCGTGGCCGACGTGCAGCGTGGTCGGCTTCAGCGCGAGCATGGCGCGGAGACTGGCCAGGTTGCCGACCGGGTCGTCGTGGAAGGGCGGGTTGGCCGGCCTCCCGTGGGCGACGCCGAGGAAGGAGGTGGCGACCAGGTCGCCCGCGACGAGATCGCCCTCATCGGTGAGGACCGATATCGACCCGGCGGTGTGTCCGGGGGTGGGCATGATCCGGGCGTCGACGCCGTACTCGTACAGCGCGCCCGGGCCGTCGACCAGGACGTCCGGCCGGAACGGTTCGGCGTGCTCGTGGAAGGCGTCCAGTCGGTCCAGGAAGCGGCCGAACCGCCCGGTGGGGAGGTACGGCTCCCGGATCCGGCCGGTGGTGTAGGGCCCGAGGTCCGCGACGTGTGCGACCACCGGTGCCCCGGTGGCCCGGCGGAGTTCCGCGGCGGAGCCGAAGTGGTCGATGTGGGCGTGGGTGATGACGATCGCCGAGACGTCGCGGGGCTCGATGCCGTGCTCGGCGATCCGGGCAAGGATCCTCGCGCCGCTGCCCGGGATGCCGGTGTCGACCAGCACCGCCCTACGGCCGAGGAGCAGAAAGGCGTTGACGTTGCGTTTGCCCAGGACCGGTACCGGAATGACTTTGGTGTGTGCCATGGCTGCGACGCTATGTCCGCCCGAGTGAGCCGTTCCATGCTTGTCCGACGCGGATTCCTGTCTGTTCGTCTCACCCCGTGTAGGGTCCGGGTATGGATGTCCTCGCCGACGTGCTGTCCGCCACGAAGATCGGCGGCACCGTCACCGCCAGGGTGCACGCCGCCGGGCCGTGGGGGATCGCATTCCCGCACCTGCCCTCGGCCGTCTTCCACCACCTCACCCAGGGCACCGCCTGGCTGCGCCGGCCGGGCGCCGAACCGCTCCCCCTGACGGCGGGTGACCTCGTCCTCCTGCCGGCGGGCACCGGTCACGCGATGGCCGGCGACCGGACGGGACCGACGATCCGGTTCGAAGACGTCACCCCGGCCACTCGCAGCGGGCCGGGCACACCGATCGACTTCCCCGGCCCCGGACCTGAGACCCGCGTCGTCTGCGGCGGGTACCGCTTCGACACCCACGCCTCCCACCCATTGCTGAGCCTGCCGCCCGTGCTCCTGCTGCGCGCCGACCCCTCGGCGCGCCGCCACGACCTCACCGAGACGCTGCGCATGCTGACCGCCGAACTGGCCGACCCGGCGCCGGGCTCACAGACCATCACCGACCGGCTGGTCGACGTCCTCTTCGTCCACATCCTGCGCCAGTGGGCGGCCATGCGGGACACCCCGGACCTCGGCGCCACCTGGTGGGCGGCGCTTCGGGACCCCGAAGTCGCCGCCGCGATCTCCCTCATCCACGAAGAACCCGGGCGGACCTGGACGGTGGACACCCTGGCCCGCGAGGTCGGCGTCTCCCGGGCCACCCTGTCCCGCCGCTTCACCCGCCTCGTCGGCGAACCCCCGCTGGCCTACCTGACACGCTGGCGCCTGGAGATCGCCGCACGGAGGCTCCGGGAGACCAACGAATCCGTCACCCGCATCGCCAACACCGTCGGCTACACCTCGGAGTTCGCCTTCTCCCGCGCGTTCGCCCGCCACCGCGGCACCCCACCCACCCGCTACCGAGCCACCCACGCGGTGTAGCAGCCTGGGTGCGGCGACCTCGGTCGGCACTCCGCCGGGGGCCCCGGTCGCGCGAGGCCCCGGTTCCGGCGCGACGAGACGATGCGGCGGGGAGGGGCGCCGCGGTCCCCATTCGGATGAATGCGCAAAGCTCGGCTTCTGGTGCGGTGCCGACGGGTGATAAGAATTCTCTGCGTGCTCGAATCAATCAGCTCATTAGTAGCATGATCGTGCACGAATCACATGTGTTGCATCGAGAACGGATTTATTGTCATGGCATTCGCCCTCCGCAAGACGCTCGCCCTCACCGCACTGGCGCTGACCGCCTCCTTCCTCCCGGCCGGGAGCGCCGCGGCCGCGCCGGCGCTGCACCCGGGCGTCTACTGCCTGGCCGACGCCTGGGGCACGCCGAACGTCGGCACCAAGCCGTGCGACGCCGGAGACCAGGGCCAGCACTGGACCGTGACGGGCGACCAGATCGCCCTGGCCAATGCCCGGGCCTACTGTCTCGCCAATCCCTGGGGCACCCAGAGCGTCGGCATCAAGGCGTGCGACGGCCGTGACCCGGGCCAGTACTGGAGCGTCCAGGGCGACAAGATCTTCCTCACCAACGCCCCGGCCTACTGCCTCGCCAACGCCTACGGCACGCCGAACGTCGGCACCAAGCCGTGCGACGCGAACGACCCCGGCCAGCACTGGGTGGTCTTCGGCGACCAGATCAGCCTGGCGTACGCCGGATGATCCCCTCCCGTTGCCCGGGGCCGGTCCGTCCGGACCCGGGCAACGGGCTGCGGGCTGCGGTGGGGAATTGCAGAATTGCGCGTTCGGAAGAATTCTCTGTTTTTCGAGTAGGGGGAATTGGAACGCCGACAGTGCCTCGTTCCCGTGAACGAGCGCGAGTCCAGCCACCCGTTCTCCCCGGGTCGGTCCGAACCCGGTCCCCAAACCTCATGCTCCAGCCGTAGATCGTGATCACGGATGGGAAGGTCAGGCCCGGGACGCTCCGAGGAACCGCAGCACGGCCAGGACGCGGCGGTGGTCCGCGTCGACCACGGGCAGGTCAAGCTTGGCGAAGATGTTGTTGATGTGCTTCGCCACGGCGCTCTCGCCGACCACCAGCGCCTGCGCGATGCCGGCATTGGAGCGCCCCTCGGCCATCAGGCCGAGCACTTCCCGTTCGCGGGGGGTCAGCCGCGCGAGCGGGTCGCTGTCGCGCCGCAGCAGCAACTGGGCGACGACCTGCGGGTCCAGGGCCGTGCCCCCGTCCGCCACTCGCCGGACCGCCGCCACGAAGTCGGCGACATCGGCTACCCGCTGCTTGAGCAGGTAGCCCACACCGCTGGTGTTCGCGGACAGCAGGTCAGCCGCGTACCGCTCCTCCACGTACTGGGAAAGCAGCACCACCGGCGTCCCCGGCCAGCGCCGACGGATCTCCATCGCCGCCCGCACCCCCTCGTCGGTGAAGCCGGGCGGCATCCGGACGTCGATCAAGGCGAGTTCGGGCCGGTGCTCCGCCACTGCCGCCAACAGCCCGTCCGCGTCGCCGGCTTCCGCGGCGACCTGGAACCCGCCCATCTCCAGCACCTTGATCAGGCCGACGCGCAACAACACCGAATCCTCGGCGATCACCGCGCGCACGGCAGCTCCGCGGTGATGGTGGTGGGCCCGCCAGCGGGGCTGCTGACGTGGAACGCCCCGTCGAGGGAGCCGACCCGCTTGGCCAGCCCGGTCAGTCCCGTGCCGGCGGCGGCATCGGCACCGCCCAGTCCGTCGTCGGTCACGCGTACTCGCAGCACCTCGCCGACCTGACTGACCATCACCTCCGCGCACATCGCGTTGGCGTGCTTCGTTGCGTTGGTCAGCGCCTCAGAGATCACGAAGTACGCGACTGACTCCACGTTGGGCGCCACGCGCTCCTCCAGATCGACCCGCAGCCGCACCGGCAGGGGCGTGCGGGCAGCCAGCCCGGACAACGCCGCGTCCAGACCGCGGTCTTCGAGCACGGCCGGGTGCAGCCCTCGCACCAGGTCATTGAGTTCGGCGATCGCCTCCTTCGCCTCCAGGTGCGCTCGCGCGATCACCTCGCGGTCATCACTCGGCAGGTTCGGGCGGGTGGCAAGGGCCAGACCCAGGTTGACCGCGAGAGACACCAACCGCTGCTGGGTGCCGTCGTGCAGGTCGCGCTCGATCCGGCGGCGCTCCGCGTCGACGGCCTCGATCAAGTCGGTCCGGCTCACGGCCAGCTGATCGACCCGCTCCTGGAGCCGCTGCGCCCGGCTGGGCCCGAGCAGGACCAATGCCAGCCGTGCCTCGGCCCGGGCTACTGCCCGCGCGGTCCAGGGCAGGGCGCACAGGAGGAGGAGTCCAGCCGCTGTGTAAGCCGGCAGCTGGGTCGGGTAGCCGAACCAGTCCTGGCGGATTCCGGTGGGCAGCGCCCATGACCAGGCGTAGGCGATGACGCCGGCCAGGCCCGCCGCTGCCACCGCGAGCACCAGCAGCTCCAGCAGCGCGAGCAGCGGGCCCAGCAGGAGGTGGTAGCCGATCTTGCGCCAAGGCCGCGCCGCCGCGAGCCACCGGGCGGTCGCGGCCCACGTCCAATGCTCCGGCGCGGTGGGGGTGAGCCGGGGGACGCCCACACCGATGAGCACCCGGTAGCGAGCCCGCTGAACGGCCGTCAGCACCGGGGTTCCGAGCAGGACCAGGGCGGCCGACGTGGAAACCGTAAGGAGCCAGTTCCCCGTCCTGGCGGTAGTCGTCGCCGCCCAGGCCCACACGGGCACCAGCGCCAGGTGCGGCAGCACACCAGCGGCAAGAAAGCAGGCGTCCCGCCGCGCCCGGAGGACCGTGCGTCTCAGTCCAGCTGGAATCGTCATGGCACGACGCTAGAGCACCGCAGGAGGACGGTGCCATGAAACCTGTACCCGATCTCATGGTGAACCTAGTACCCCAGCTGTAGATCTTGATCTCGGCCTGTGGGCGGACAGCACCTCGGGTCGGTAGGTCGGCTTCGGCTGGCGCTGGCAGGCGGACCGGCCCCGGTGGCACAGGCACTGTGCCCCGGTGAGCATCGTCCTCAGGTTCTTCGTGGCATCGGACACCGAAGCCGCCGCTGTCGTCGCGGAGGGTGGTCCCGCCGGGGTCTTCGAGCCACCCGGTCGAAGCTCGCTGAGAACGGGCCCGCACCGAGACGGGTCACTCCCGTCCCTCTCAACGGATTTCGATCCGACGGGAAGTCGGGCAACGGCGGGGGCAGGCGCATGGCGAATGCTTCGACGCGCGGATCGACCACCGGTCGAACTTCGCCGGGACCGACCGAACTCCGGTGGGACGGGACAGCCACGATCGACTGAGAACCCAAGCACGGTATGACGGTCAGTCACTTGTCGTTGTCAGCGCGCGAAGCCGGGTGTACATCCGCCTGGGCACGGCGCCCGGCTCGCGGTACGGTCGGGGGCACGGGTTGTCGGCAAGGGGGGATCGCGCATGCTGTCCGAGGCACTGACCGCGCTGGCCATGTCCGGTGGGACGGCGGTGATGACCGCAGCCGGGACCGAGGCCTGGCAGGGGTTCCGAGACCGGGTGGCCGCCTGGTTCGGGCGGGGGAACGCCCGGCGTGAGAGCGCCGAGCTGGAGCGGCTGGACCGCACCGCCGCCGAGCTCGCGGCGGCTGAGGGCGGGCAGCTGGAGCGGCTCCGGATCCGCCAGGAGGCCTCCTGGCAGGCCCGGTTCGAGGCGTTCCTGGAGGACCTGCCGGAGGACGAGCGCGAGCGCGCCGGCGAGGCGCTGCGCGAGCTGCTGGCGGCGGGCGCGGCCCAGGCCCAGGTGTCGGCCGGGGACGGCGGGATGGCGGTCGGCGGAGACGTGCACATCAGCGCCCGGAAGGGTTCGGTCGCCGCCGGTGTGATCCACGGGGGCGTGCAGATCGGCCACCCTCAGGCGCCGGATCCGTCCAAGGGCTGAACGGACCGGCCACGCCAAGCCCGTCTCGAACCTCGCCGCCGCCCCTCGCCGGGGTGCGGGCGAGCAACCACAGTTTCGCCGTCGGCCACGCCGACCAGGTGGCCTACTACGCCGGCCGACATGCCCCGGCCGCCTGGCCGCACCAGGTCGGGGCGGTCCCGAACACCGCGCACTGCTTCCAGCACCGGGCCGTCCTCGATGCTCCCGACACCCCTGCGCGCTGCCGGATACTGGTCGGCGCCGTCGGGACCGGCAAGACCCAGCTGGCCGCGAACGAGGCCCGCACCGCCTGGCGGGCCGGGCAACTCGACCTGCTGGTCTGGGTCACCGCCGGCAGCCGCGCGGCGGTCCTGGCCGCCTACGCCCGGGCCATCGCCGAGATCACCGGGAGCGACCCGGCCGATCCGGAGCAGGGCGCGCAGGAGTTCCTGGCCTGGCTCCGGCCGGGCGGGGCCGGGGAGACGGTGCGCCGGCTGATCGTCCTGGACGGTTTGGTCGACCCCGACGATCTGCGCGGACTCTGGCCGCCGGACCGGCCCGTGGGGCGGACCCTGGTCACCACCTGGCGCCGGGACGTGGCCCGCGAGGGGCTCGGCCGGCAGGTGGTCACCGTGCCGTCGTTCAGCTCCGCCGAGGCCTTCGGCTACCTCACGGCGGTGCTCGCCGCCTCCGGCCGGGTCGAGCCGCCCGGGCAACTGGAGGCGCTCGCCCGCGAGCTGGGACACCTGCCGCTCGCGCTCGCGCAGGCGGCCGCCCACCTGGCCGGTACCGGTCTGAGCTGCGCCGACTACCTCCGCCTGCTCGGCGACGACGGTCGGCGGCTGGCCGACCTCGTGCCCGACCCGGGCGGGCTGCCGGACGAGCAGAGCCTGCCGCTGCCACACGCCTGGGACGTCGCCCTGGAGCGCGCCGACGCCGTGGAGCCGGTCGGGACGGCGCGCATGCTGCTGGAACTGGCGGCGCCGCTGGCGTCCGACGGCATCCCGGCTGCGGTGCTGACCGGTGCGGTCCGGTACCTCGACCGGCAGCGGACCGACCGGCCGGCAGCGGACGCGGAGCCGGACGCGGAGCCGGACGAGCGCGCCGACGAGACGCTCGCGCTGCTGCACCGGTGGAGCCTGCTGGACTACGACCCGGCGGACCGGGACCGGTCGGTGCGGGTCCACCCGGTGCTGCAGCGAGCCGTCCGCGAGGGCGTGCCCGCGAGCCGGGCCGCGGAGCTGGCCGACGTGGCCGCCAACCTGCTCTTCGTCGCGTCCCGGCAGTCGGCGGACGAGGCGAACTCGATGACGTCCTTCCTGGTCCCCCCGGGGGATCGGGCGCCGCACCCGCGGTCGCGCGCCCTCGACTTCCCCCCGGACGTGCTGCGCTCCAACGTCGAGGCGCTGACCCGCAACGCCCCGGCCACGATGCTGGGTTCCGGCGAGCCCGGGCTCCGGTACGGGTGGAGCACCGGTCAGGAGCTGCACGACCTCGTGCTCCGGGTGGGCGACACGCTGGCCGACGACGGCCGGCCACAGGCCGCACTGGACTACTTCGTCGCGCTGCTGCCGACGACGGCCGACCGGCTGGGAGCCCGGCACCAGTCCGTGACGAGGCTGCGGGGCCGGATCGCGCGGCTGCGGGCGGAATCCGGCGACCTCACCGCCGCGGTCACCGAGTACCGTCGGATGATCGACGATCAACTGGCCCTGTTGGCGCCGGAGTACGCGCTGTACCCCGCCCAGCGGATCCGCCTGGTCGAGGAGGTCACCGAGCTGCGCCACCGCCTCGCCCACTGGCTCGAACAGGCCGGCGACCTGCCGGGCGTCGCACGCGTCCACCGCGACCTGCTCGCCGATGACGACTACCTCGCGGCCGTCGGTGGAAGGACGGGCCCGCCCGACTTCACCCTGCGCCGCGACGCCGCCGAATGGCAGGGAAGGGCGGGAGACGCGGCCGGGGCAGTGGTCGTGTACCGCCAGCTCGTCATCGAGCAGCTCCACGCGTGGGGGCCGGAGAACCCGGGCACCTTCGACACCCGTCTCCGCTTCGGCCACTGGCTGGGCGAGTCGGGCGACGCGCGAGGGGCCGTGACCGTCCTGACCGACCTGCTCAACGACCAACTCCGCCTGCGGTCGCGCGAGACGGCCCGGAGCGCGCGGGACACGTCGTCCAATCCGTACGCGGTGGCCACCGACACCGACCGCTCCGCGATCTTCCGCACCCGCGCCGCCCTCGCCCACCGGCGCGGCCAGTCCGGCGACCCGCGCGGCGCGGTGGCCCTCCTCTCCGACCTGCTGACCGAGCAACTGCGTCTCCTCCACCCGGACCACCCCGACCTCGCGACCACCCGGCAGGCACTCGCGTACTGGCAGGAACAGTCCCGGGGCAGGAGGTGGCTACGAGGGAGGTAGCCCTCGCACGAGCGTTTCCGCTCGTTCGTGCCGGACGGCTGCGACCGCGCAGGCCGCGCGCACGAAGGCGGCGACGGCTGGGGAGCGGGTGTCATCGGGCCAGGCGACGGACAGGGTGGCGTCGGGCAGGTCGGTGACCGGCCGGTAGGCGATGCCGGGACGTGGGTAGCGCCGGGCTACGGACGTGGGCGCGAAGAAGACGAGGCTGCCGGTCTCGACGAGGCTGAAGATCTCCGACAGGTTCGACGCCGGTCGTGCGGTGCCGGGTCGAGAGCGCTGCCCGATGGCGCGCCCGTGGTGTGCCGGCGCGCCTCCGGGGACCGTGCGGCCGGTCAGGTCGTCAAGACGGAGCGCGGTCCGGGCGGCCAGCGGGTCGGCGGCAGCCACGGCGACCAGGACCGGTTCGGTCAGCAGCGGCTCGCTGTCCAGGCCGCGGTCGTCGAACGGTGACAGGACGAGTCCTACGTCGGCGCGGCCGTCGCGCAGAGCCTGCGGCTGCTCGCCGAAGCCTCCGAGGACCAGTTCCGGCGGCAGCGAGGCGGCGTCGGCGTGGTAGGCGTCCAGGATCCGCGGCAGCAGACCGCCGTCGATGTCGGCTTTGAGGGCGATTCGCAGGCGCGGCGACGAACGGCCCGCCTCCCGGACCCGGTGGGCGGCAGCGGTGACCGCCTCCAGTGCCCTGCGGGCATCGCGCAGGAAGACCGCGCCGGCCGAGGTGATCTCCACCTGCCGCGTGGTGCGCTCGAACAGAGTGACACCGAGCTGCCGTTCGAGGTCCCGGATGGCGCGGGACAACGGAGGCTGCGCCATCCCCAGCCGCTCGGCGGCGCGCCCGAAGTGCAGTTCCTCCGCGACGGCGACGAAGTACCGCAGCTGCCGCACCTCCAGATCACCCATACCTCCAAGGTATCAATGCTGATCGAGGTGGTCATTCACGTTCACCGTCCTGCCGGGTTGTACTCGAGGCGGCGACATCCGCGGCTGTCGCCGCCGGATCGTCTTTCACGGAGGTACGCCATGATCGTCATCACCACACCCACCGGCGACATCGGCCGACAGGTCGTAGACAGGCTCCTGGGCGTCGGGGAGGCAGTCCGTGTGATCGTCCGCGATCCCTCCCGGCTGCCGACGCACGTGCGCGCGAACGTTGAGATCGTGCAGGGTTCGCACGGCGACGCCGACGTGATCGCCAAGGCGCTCGACGGCGCCGACCGGATGTTCTGGCTCGTGCCGCCGGCCGGCTTCCGCGATGCCGGCGACGCCAGGCACTACTACCTGGACTTCACCCGGCACGCCGCCCGAGAGGCCGCGAAGCGGAACGTGCGCACGGTGGGCGTCACCTCGTTGGGGCGCGGATATCCGGGCAGGGCCGGGCTCCTGTCGGCCGCGCTGGCCATGGACGAGATGATCGAAGCCAGCGGCGTTCCCCACCGGGCCCTGGCCCTGCCGTTCTTCATGGAGAACCTGCTCCGCCAGGCCCGGGCAATCGAGGAACGCGGAACGATCACCATGGCGAACGCTGCCGACCAGCCCCTGCTGACCGTCGCCACCCGAGACGTCGCCGATGCCGCCGCAGCCCTCCTGCTCGACACCTCCTGGAGCGGCCAGGCACGCGTCCCCCTGGTCGGCCCCGACAGCCTGACCCCCGACGCCATGGCCGACGTCGTCTCCCGGACTCTGGGTCACACCGTGCGCTATCACCAGGTCCCGCTCGCCGACTTCCAGGCCGCGATGGTGCGGCGCGGCGCTAGCCCGGCGTCGGCGCAGGACATGGCCGACATGGTCCAGGCGCAGAACGACGGGATCTACGACGCCGAAACCCGCGACGCGGGCCTCACCACCGCCACCGGGTTCAGCCAGTGGTGCCAGGACATCCTTGGCCCGGCCATCCGTGCCTGACCCGTCATCAGCCTCCGGCGCACTGCTCGACCTGCCGCGCGCACGGCCCTTTCGACCGTCGTCCCCCAGGCGAACGGCCATCCCCTCCCAAGGTTGCGGTTCGGTCGCAATTGCCGACTGGCTTGGGACCAACGGTCGTTCCCGCCGCCAAGGTTGAGTGTCAACGACTATGCCAGGGGGGCGCTTTGAGCGAGTCTGATCTTGCCTCGACAATTGTCGGGCTCATGGCGGACGTGGCATCGGGGATCGTGGGAACCACCGGCCGGGCCGTGGCGGAGGCTGCGGGAGAGGCCGTCCGCCGTCGACTCTCATCACAGCCGGACGGCCGGGCAGCCGTGGAGGCGTTCGACTCCGGTCCGCAGGAACCGGCCGCGCAGGCGGAGCTGTGCCGGGTCCTGGTGCAAGTGATGTCCGACGAACCGCAGTTCGCCGTCCAACTCACAGCACTTCTGCCGGCCCCGGCACCGGCGGCACCGGGGCCGCTCGTCCCACCGCCGCCCCTGGAGCCACCGCGGATCGGCCGGGACGGCATCATCATTGACGGCAGGTCCCGCAACACGGGGAACCTGGCGCTGGGCGACCAGCTGATCCAGAACATCCGCCGGGGCGATGCTCGGACCATCCTGATCCTGATCACCGCCCTGATCCTCGTAGTGGCCGTGGGCTACGGCGGCACCAAGATCCTCACGGACGACAAACCGGACCCGCCGACCAGCTCGCTGAGCGCACCCTCGGGCGCGTCCGACCAGGCCGGCCCGGGCTCCTCCGACGGGAATCCGTCAGCCACCACCCGTCCGTCGCCGAGTCCGTCCAGCCGGCCGAGGCCCGAACCGGTTCGGGCTGACCCGCCGGTGAAGTTCGAGCAGACCTCCTTCGGCGCCTCTTCCACCTTCCCCAACGACGACCGCCAGGTCGTCCTGGACGGCCTCGACGTGGTTCGCGTGGAGGGGGACCACACACTCGTGTCCCGCGATGCCCGCGACGGTCGACTGTTGGCCCAGACGACCTCCACCGGAGCGCTCCCCACCCGGGGGCCGGGCGAGCCGTCGACGAAGAACCTCGGGTACGGGCGCCCCGCGGTGGGAACGGCGGGGGGAAAGCGGTTCGCGGTGGCGGCCTTCCCGCTGACCGTCATCGGCCAGGGGACCGTCTCCAACCACTACGGCGTCGAGGTCGACATCCTGAACCTGGACACCGGAAGGGAGGCCGGCCGGGTCACCATCGACGACGGCACGATCGCACCGGGAGTACCCCTCGTCGTGGGCGTCGCGCGCGGCCGGGCCGTGGTAGCCGCTCCCAGCCTGTCCGGTCCACCCACCAGCTACGCGATCGACCTGGCCACCGGCACGGTCGCCTGGAAGCGGGCGAACTTCGAGGCACGGCTGATCCTGGACGGCACTGTCCTCGGCGTCTCGTCCACGACCGGGGAATGGGGTACGCCCTATTACGACGTGCCGCTGGAGGTCCGGGCGGTCTCGGCTGCCGACGGTACGGAGCTGTGGAAGGCCCTGACCGGCAAGGCGGGGAGATTCCTGTCCGTGTTCGCCGCCGACAAGATCCTCACCCACACGGGAGACGGTCTCACACTGCTGTCCACCGGCGCCGGGACGGTGCTGCCGCTGCCGGCCCTGCCCGGGAAGCGCACGTCGATCGACGAGTGCTGGTTCGACGGCCGCGCCACGACCGTGTGCCAGGCCATGAGCGAGGACGGTGGATGGTTGATCGGCATCGACGCGGCTGAGAACACCGTCCTGTGGCAGATCAACCGCTCGCCCAACGTCGGAGCGCGTGTGGCGCCCTCGGTCACCGGAGCCTGGCACGGAGCGGTCTACGGCCGCACGCAGCGGGGCAAGGACGTGGTGCTGGACGCTCGGACGGGGCAGGACCGGGAGCTCGCCCCGGGTGCTGCCCCCGACCAGGTCAACGAGTACGCCGCCTTGGTGGAGGGCCGCGTCTACCTCTCGGCGGGCTGAAGCGGCCCGCCCCGAGCTGACCGATCCGATGGGCGGCCCCGGCCGACCACGCCCATGACGTTCGCAGGGACTCCCCACTCCGTTGCGGCGGGTGAGGTGGACTACCTGGCTGTCTCCGCTCGAAGCCGGACCAGAGCGTCAGGCTCGGAGGTGGCGCGGCCAAGCTCACCCGGGGTGTCCTGGGGGAGCGATTCGCCGGGTGTCGGCTCAGGCCCCGGGCTCAGGAGGTGCTGGTGCGGGCGCGTCGGGCGAGGGGGGTGCTGGTGCGGGCGAGGGGGGCTCGGGGGCGGTCGGGCCGGCCGCGGGCGGCAGGACGTACAGCCCGGCGCGGGCCGCCAGGGTGGCGGCCGCGGCGGCGCGGTCGGCGTCGGCCGGTCCGACGGGCTCGCCGTTGACGTACATCCGCAGGTAGAGCGGCGCGACGGTGGCCCGGATCACCTCGTGGGGGTCGGTGTCGGCCGGCACCTCGCCGCGGGCGATGGCGTCGCGCACCGCGACCGAGGCGAGGTCGCGGCGGTGGGCGAGGACCGAGGACAGCGCGGTGCGTGCGGAGGGGGAGCGGATGGCGGCGGAGATCATGGCCTGGAGCCAGGCCCGGTGCGCCGGATCCTCGTTGAGGGTGACCACGGCGCGGGCCACGGTGCGCAGGTCGTCCTCCAGGCTGGCGGATTCGCCGAGGCTGATGGTCACCGCCAGCTCGTCGGCGAGGTCCACCACGATGTTCTCCAGGCTTCCCCAGCGCCGGTAGATGGTGGTGGCGGCGACGTTGGCACGGGCGGCGATCCGGTCGACGCGGGTGTCCGCGTAGCCGGTCTCGACCAGTTCGGCGAGAGTCGCCTCCAGGACGGCGGTGCGGGTGCGCGCCGTGCGGCCTCCGGGGCGCCGACTGCCGGGCGCGGGGGAGGGGGGCTGCTGTGTCGTGCCGTCCAAATGCCAATCCTCTTGCGTTAAGGCGGGTGTCTTTGCCAGGATCAAGACTAATGCAGATCGACCTGCATTAGCTCGGGGGGTGGGTTCGTCCTGCGCGCGGCCATGCCCGCACGGCGTCACGGGGCGCGCGTGCGGTCATGCCGGTGCGTCGGCCGTGCCCGGATCGCGGTCCGCCCCCGCGCCGTACCCGCTCGGCCGACGAACTGTCAGTTGTCAGCTATCAGCTGTCCGCAGTGCGCCGTCAATCGGCCGAGCGCCGCCAAGGAGGGCAGACTCATGAACATTCCCCACGTGGAGCACCGGTTCGTCGAGGTCGACGGGGTGCGCGTCTTCTACCGGGAGGCGGGCCCGAAGGACGCGCCGACGCTGCTGCTCCTGCACGGCTTCCCGTCGGCCTCGCACCAGTACCGTCGGCTGTTCGACGCCCTCGGGGGCCGCTTCCACCTGGTGGCGCCGGACTACCCCGGCTTCGGGCACACCGAGGCCCCGGACGGCTTCCGGTACTCCTTCGACGCGCTCGCCGACGTGACGGAGCGCTTCGTGCAGGCCCTCGGGCTGACCCGGTTCACGCTCTACGCCTTCGACTTCGGCGGCCCGGTCGGCCTGCGGCTGGCCACCCGGCACCCGGAGTGGATCGCCGGCCTGGTCGTGCAGAACGCGAACGCCTACGAGGAAGGCCTGTCCGACCTGGCCCGCGGCGCCATCGCGAACCGGCCCGGGGTGCCGGGCGCGGAGGAGGCCGTGCAGCCGCTGTTCACCCTGCCGGTCACCCGCAGCCAGTACGAGGGCGGCACCGTCGAGCCGGCGCTGGTCGACCCGGACGGCTGGACCCTCGACCAGCACCACCTGGACCTTCCCGGCCGCAAGGAGGCGCAGACCGCGCTGGCCCTCGACTACCACGGCAACGTCGAGCTGTACCCGCAGTGGCAGCGGTGGCTGCGCGAGCACCGCCCGCCGACCCTGGTGCTCTGGGGCACGAACGACGCGTTCTTCCTCCCGGCCGGCGCTCACGCCTACCTCCGGGACGTCCCGGAGGCGCGGGTCCACCTGTTCGAGACGGGGCACTTCGCCCTGGAGGAGTGCCTGCCGGAGATCGCGCCGCTGATCGCGGAGTTCCTCGACGCGATCCCGGCCGCCAGGTCGCTGCCCGAGCCGGAGCCCGAGTCGGCGTCGCGGCCGCTGTCGGAGTCGCGGTCGCGATTGCGGATCGCGGTCCTCGGTGCGAGCGGGAACCTGGGCGGTGCCGTCGCCCGCGAGGCGGCCGCCCGGGGGCACGAGGTCACCCGGCTCGGCCGGGCCGACGCGGACGCGGCCGACCCCGGGGCGATCGCCGCCGCCGTCGCCGGTCATGACGCCGTGGTGGCCTCGCTCAAGGGCGGGGACCGGCTGGTGCCCCGGGCCGCGGCCGCACTGCTGGAGGCGCTGCCCAAGGCGGGCGTGCACCGGCTGCTCTTCGTCGGCGGGGGCGGCAGCCTGGAGTCCGCGCCCGGCGTGCGGTTCGTCGACTCGCCCGACTTCCCGCCGCAGTACCTGGAGACCGCGCGGGACCAGGCCGAGGCCCTGGATGTCCTGCGTTCGGCGGACACCACCGTCGACTGGTCCTACGTCAGCCCGCCGCCCGTGTACCTCGTTCCGGGCGAGCGGACCGGCACCTACCGCGCCGAGGCCCGCGACACCCCGATCGCCGACGCGGAAGGCGTCAGCCGGATCACCGTGGGGGACTTCGCCTCGGTGGTCGTCGACTCCATCGAGCAGGGCACCTTCCTGCGGCGCCGCTTCACCGCGGCGTACTGAACCGTCGCGCCGACCCGGCGTCGGCCCGGCGGACCGCCCGGGCCGTTGTGACCGGCGGCCTGCCGCCGCCCCCGAGCCGGCGGCAGGCGGCCACCAACGGGCCCGCGCCCCCGGCCCGCGCCCCGGCGCCGGAGCCCGGGCGGGTTTCCGGTGCGCCCGGGCGCGGTCGGCTCCGTTCTGCCTCAGCTCCGCTGCTCCGCGGCCAGGACCGCGGCGGCGATGCGGCGCGCCCGCGACGCGGGCTCGGTGGTGCCCTCGCGCACCGCCGTGACGATGGCGCCGTCGACGAGCAGGACCAGTTGCTCGGCGAGGGCGGCGTGCTCGTCGTACCCGGCTTCCGCCAGCAGCTGGTCCAGGTACCCGGTCACGCTCGCCTTGTGCGCCGCCGCGACCTGGTGGGCGGTGCTGAGCCGGTCGGCCGCCTCGACCATCGTGTTGACGAAGGCGCAGCCGCGGAAGTCCTGGCGGGCGAACCGTTCCGCCAGCGCGTCGAAGACCGCGAGCGGCCGTTGTTCGGGCGGCAGCGCGCGCGACTCCACGGACTCGCGCAGCCACTGGCGCCACCGGGCGTCACGGCCCTGGAGGACGGCGACCACCAGGTCGTCCTTGCTGGCGAAGTGCCGGTAGAAGGAGGCACGGCCGACGCCGGACTCGGTGAGGATCCGGTCGACGCCGACGGCGCGGACGCCCTCCGCGTAGAAGAGGTCTTCGGCCGTGCTGAGGAGCCGGGCCCGTGCCTGGGTTGCCATGGATCGATGGTACCGATCGGTTCCGACTTTGCGGAAGTGCCTTGACGCCAAACGGAACCGATCGGTACCGTCCCGAAAACGAGAACGACCGGTACCGTCTCGCCCGGTGCCGACAACAGGCAACACCAACGACCGGCCCCGCCGAGTGCGGCGCCGACGACACCACGGAGGACACCGTGCCCCGGATACCGCAGCTCACCCCGGACACCGCCGCGCCCCACCAGCGCGACCTGCTGGAGGCGACCCGCAAGCAGCTCGGCAGGATCCCCAACCTCTACGCCTCGCTCGCCAACGGACCCGCCGCCCTGCGCGGTTACCTGGCGCTGCGTGACTCGCTGACCGGCGGCGTCCTCAGCGAGCGGCTGCGCGAGCAACTGGCGCTCCTGGTGGCCCAGGAGAACGACTGCCTCTACTGCGTCTCCGCGCACACCCTGCGCGGGGGCCGGCTGCTGAAGATGACGGAGGACGAACTCCTCGCCACCCGCCGCGCCGAGGACGCCGACCCGCACGCCCGGGCCGTCCTGCAGATCGCCGCCGACGTCGTGCGCCGTCGCGGCCGGATCGACGACGAGCTGCTCGCCCGGGCCCGGAAGGACGGGGTCACCGACGAGGAGCTCGCCGAGATCGTGGCGCACGTCGCGCTCAACACGCTCTCCAACTACTTCAACCACGTCGCCGAGCCCGACCTGGACTTCCCCGCGGTCGCCTCGATGGACGTCACGGTCAGCGACGCGGAGGCGGCCCGGTGAACGCACGACTCAACTGGCGGGACGACGCGGCCATCGAGCTCGCCCCCGGCTACACGCTGGCCGCGGCCGACGGCACCCCGGCGGAGCGCCTGACGGGTGTGCGGCTCGCGGTCGAGGGCGGTTTCGTCCACGTGGCCGTGCCGGGCGCCGACGACATCCAGGTGGTCTCCGCACCGGCCGTCCGCCGCCTCGCGTACCCGCGCCCGACCCCGGCGGACGACTGACCGGACGTCTGGCGGGTGACGACACGGGGGAGCCGGGGCGCGGCCCGGTCGGGCAGGACCACGGGCCCGGCGTCCGCCCGCGGGCACGGGCTACTTCTCGAGGGGAGACCCCTCGGCGAGCACACTCACCACCCAGATTCCGACTCCCCAGACCAGGGCGAAGAACGCCAGCGAAGCGATCGCCGCGATCGTGAACTGGCCCGTCACGCTCTTCGCGAACCGTTTCACGCGCCCTCCTCGTCGTCCGTCCTGCACGGTCACCTGGATGCCGTCCAGGTCCGGACGGTTCCCCTGCCGGCCCGATCGCGCCCTGGAGAACGGTCGGCGAGGTGTTGGCCACCGCTCCCCAGCCGTCCTCAGCGGGATCCGCCCGCGTGGCCCCTCGGCGACGGTGCCCCGGAGACCGGGCGGCGGACGGGGGCGGAGGGGCCGCTCCGTGCGGCCCACCCACCCGCCGGCTGGCGCCCCGGGGCTGATCGAGGTCACCGGCGTCATCAGGGCGAGAACCGCGAGCCCGACGTGGTCGGCGTTGACGGCGCGCGGGGCCACCCGGCCCGGGTCAGTCCGATGGTCCGGCCGTGAGCGCCGTGCCCGTCCGGGTGCGCAGGTGTACGGCCGTACGGCCCGTGCGGCGGGTCGCCACCAGCCCCGCCCCGCGCAGAGCGCCGAGGTGCTGGGAGACGGCGCTGGCGGTGACACCCAAGCGGGCGGCGAGGTCGGGGGTGCTCAGCGGTTCGCCGAGCTCTGCGAGGAGTGCGGCGCGGGTGCGGCCGAGGACGGCGGTGAGGCCGGCGGACGTCGGACGGGGCTGTTCCCAGAGGAGCCCGACGCCGGACGCCGGGTAGCGGATGGAGGCGGCGGTGCGCGGGGAGTGGTCGACGATCACGTCCGGCCAGCCGAAGACGGACGGCATCAGCACCAGGCCGTGCCCGCCCGCCTCGACCGTCCACGCCGCACCCGAGCGGCGGCGCCCGTGCACCACCAACTCGCCCTCCCGCCACACCACATCGCCGTGCAACTGGGCGAAGAGCCCCTCCACCCCGCCGTCCGCCAGCGCCACCGCGCGCCGGCCCAGGTCCGCCTCCAGCACGGCCCGCATCCGCCCCCAGTGCGGGGCCACCAGCTGGGCGTGGCAGCGCGTCAGCGCATCGGCGACCCGTTCCACCAACACCGCCGGCCCGGGCAGTCGCTCCGCCCGGGCACCCAGCGCGGCGGCGCACTCCGCCGCGACGTACGCCGGGTCCGTCGCCCGCAGGCCCGCCAACTCGGCCCGGAACGCCGGCAGGCGCTCCTCCGGCACCGGGAACAGGAACGACGGCAGGCAGCCTTCGAGTAGCGTCCGCAGCAACGGCAGCTCCGACTCGCCCCCCAGCACCTGCCGCGCCTCGCGCACCCACGGCCGGTGCACCTCGTGCCCGCCGACACCGAGCGCCACCCGCACCCCGAGCACCGTCTCGGCCAGCGGCGACACCGCGAGCCGCACCCGCGCCACCTCGGCCGCCGAGAGCCGGATCTCCACCGCCATGTCCAGCCCGCCCTCTGATCGTTTAGCCGTGGCTGAACGATAGCCGGGCCCGACCACCGCCCCCCAGGCTGTCCGCCATGGAATTCCTCACCGCGCACGACGGAACCACGCTCGCCTTCCGCACGCTCGGCGACGGTCCGCCGCTGCTCTGCCTCCCCGGCGGCCCCGGCCGCGCAGCCGAGTACCTCGGCGACCTCGGCGGACTGTCCGCCCACCGCACCCTGATCCTGCCCGACACCCGCGGCACCGGAGCCTCCGCGATGCCCGCCGACCCGGCCACCTGCCGAGTCGACCGCCTGGTCGCCGACGTCGAGGCGCTGCGCCGGCACCTCGGCCTGGACCGCGTGGACCTGCTCGGCCACTCCGCCGGCGGCAGCCTGGCCATGCTCTACGCCGCCGCCCACCCCGACCGGCTCACCAGCCTGACGCTGGTCACCCCGTCGTTCGCCGCCGTCGGTCTGCCCTCCGACACCGGCGTGGAGGAGGTGATCGCCGCCCGCGCGGCCGAGCCCTGGCACGCGGCGGCCGTGGTGGCGCACCGGCACATGAGGACCGCGAACACCTTCGCCGAGGCCGCGCCGTACCGATTCGCCTTCGAGCCGCTGATGTACGGCCGCTGGGACCACGCCGCGCGCGCCCACGCCGCCGCCGACCCCGCCCAGCGTTCGCTCCCCGTCAGCGAGCACTACTACAAGGGCTACACGCCCGACAGCGAGGACCTCCGGCGCCGCCTGGGCGCCCTGCCCTGCCCGGTGCTGCTCCTCGCGGGCGAGGTGGACCTGTGGCCCACCGCCGAGTCCGCGGCCGGTGCCGCGTCGCTCTTCCCCGAGGTGACGCTCGCCGTCCAGCCGGGCGCCGGCCACTACCCGTGGCTGGACGACCCGCAGGCGTTCACGGCGACGGTGGAGGGCTTCGTCTCCGGGGTCAGCTGACAGCGGCCCGGCCCCACCCGCTGAAGGCCCTGTTCGAGATCGGGAAGGCCGCGGACGGGCCGCACCAGGCGGCACCTCCGTCATTCCCCCCAGGGGCAGGAGGCCGCGGCGCGTTCCAGGGTGGTCACGCCGTCGGAGCGGCGCTCGCGGAGGAGCTCGCCGCCGAGGGAGTAGCGGGGAGCGGCGGCGTCCGAGCGGGCGGCCCGCTCGACGATCGCGTCGACGAGCGAGCGGACCATGGCCAGGCGGGGGTATTCGGCGTGGATCCGCTGCTCCCACGGGGAGACGATCTCCGCGGTGCGGCCGAAGTCGGCGCCCACGCCCGCGCGGGTGAGGTGGCACAGCAGACCGCGGCGCTCGGCGATGCCGGGGGAGGTGTGCAGGGCGATCGCCTCCCACACGCGGTCGATGTCCGCCTCGGGGACGTCGTGCTGCCGCAGCAGATCGGCTGCCAGGTCCGCGCCTTCCACCTCGAAGCGGGCCTCGCCCTTCGCCAGGCTGCCCGTGCCCAGGTCGTGCAGGACGGTGGCGGCGAACAGCAGGTCACGGTCGTAGGCGGAGTCCGCCAGGCACCCCTCGTGCGCGGCGAGGAGCTGGGCGAAGAAGAAGCTGCGCAGGCTGTGGTTGACCACCGGCGGGGTCTCGGAGGTGCGCACGGCGGAGAGGACGGCGTCGGCCAGGGGGCCGGTGGGCAGGTCGAGTGAGAAGTCCATGGACGCAGGCTACGAATCGGAGCTCCGCCGCCGACAGTGGCACGGGGGCCGTTCACCGCTAGGATCGTGCCATGTCGGCCGTCGATGGGCACCGGGTCGCGGTGCTGGCGCTTCCCGGGGTCCTTCCGCTCGACCTGGGCATACCGGTGCAGGCCTTCGGAGCGGACCCGCACTACCGGGTCACCGTTTGCGCCGATCCGTCGGCGGGGCCGGTCCGCAGCGGCGGTTTCACGGTGGGCACGTCCGCCGGGCTGGAGGCACTGCGGGACGCCGACACCGTGGTCGTCCCCGGTTACGAGGATCCGGGCGGCCCGCTCCCCGCCGCGGCGCTGTCGGCGATCCGCTCGGCGCACGCGCGCGGAGCGCGGCTGGTGTCGATCTGTACGGGGGCGTTCGCGCTGGCGGCCGCCGGGTTGCTGGACGGGCGCCCCGCCACGACCCACTGGCGGGACACCGCCGAGCTGCGGCGCCGGTACCCCCGGATCGACGTCCGGCCGAACCTGCTCTTCGTCGACGACGGCGACGTCCTCACCTCCGCGGGGGTGACCGCGGGCGTCGACCTGTGCCTGCACATCATCCGGAGGGACTACGGCGCCGCGGCCGCCAACGCCCGTGCCCGGCTGCTCGTCGCCCCGCCCCAGCGCTCCGGCGGCCAGGCGCAGTACATCGAGCGCTTCCGGCCGGCCTCCCGCGGTGAGGACCTCGCGGCGGTCCGCGCCTGGATGCTCGACGACCTCGCCCGGCGGCACACCGTGGACGAACTGGCCCACCGCGCGCACATGTCGCGCCGGACGTTCATCCGCCGCTTCCAGCAGGAGACGGGCACCTCGCCGATGGCCTGGTTGACCGCGGCGCGCATCGACTGGGCCCGCGAACTCCTGGAGACGACCACCACCCCCGTCGAGCAGGTCGCACGCCTCAGCGGCCTGGGCAGCCCGGCCGCCTTCCGGGCGGCCTTCCACCGCTGTGTCGGCACGTCCCCCGCGGACTACCGGGCCACGTTCCGGGCGTAGGGGCTGTCCGGCAGGATCCGCCCGACCGGCCCGGTTGCCCGGACGGCCCGGCGGGGGCGACGGTGCCCCTCGCGGTGGTCCGCCGGGCGGGACCGCGCGTGCCTCGTGGTGCGGACGCGCCGCGTGGCCGGGAGAGTGGAGACATGCGCGGCCGAGCCTCGCCAGGACGGCGGCAGGCACGATCGCGGGCATGATCGGAGGTGCACCGTGACCACAGACACCGCCATCGGCTACGACGTGTTCGTCCTCGATCCGTCGCCGCTGACCGGGTCCGGACCGCTACCCAACGGGGAACCCCGCCGTTTCCAGCCCATCGCGGTCACGCTCGTCCACGGCCGGCAGGACGCCGTCCTCGTCGATCCGCCGCTCACCACCGAGCAGGCGCGAAGCGTCGGGGACTGGGTCGAGGCGAGCGGGAAGCGGCTGACGCACATCGTCGCCACCCACGGACACGGTGACCACTGGTTCACCGCCGACACGCTCGCCGAGCGCTTCGGCGCCGAGGTGGTCGCCTCCGTCGGCACCATCGGGCAGATGCACGGCAACGTGTCGGCCAGGGAGTTGCTCTGGGACGTGATGTGGCCGGACCAGATCCCGGAGACTCCCGTCACGGCCGTGACGGTCCCCGGAAACCGCCTGACCCTCGAAGGGCACGAGCTCCGCATCGTCGAGGTCGGGCACGCGGACAGCGACGACTGCACCGTGGTGCACGTGCCGGACCTCGGCCTGGTGGTGGCAGGCGACGCGCTCTACAACGGCGTGCACCTGTACCTCGGTGAGTCGGCCGGGGAGTTCGGCCCGTGGCGCGAGGCCATCGACGCGGTCGCGGCCCTGCGGCCGGGCCGGGTCGTCGCGGGCCACCAGAACAAGGGCCTCGACGACGACGCCGGACGGATCATCGCCGAGACCCGCCGGTACCTCGACGACGCCGAGGCCGTCCTGGCCGCGCAGGAGACGCCGGAGGGCTTCTTCTCCGCGATGCTGGAGCGCCACCCCGACCGGCTCGGCAGGACCGTCCTGTGGGTGAGCGCACGGGCGCTGTACTTCGCTCGCGAGGGAGACGACCCCTGGCAGACCGTCCTGGCGGCCTGGCTCTGATGCGGCCCGGCACCCGCGGATGCTGGGGTTCTGAGGGTCGGGCTCTGAAGCCCCGGCGGTGCGCTCCGGGCCCGGTCCCACGCCCGTCCACGGCCAGCGCGGGTGTCACCCCGGCAGGCCATGGACGAGGACGCCGCCGAGGAGGGTGTGGGTGGGGCTGAGGGCTGCGAGGTCCGCGGTGGTGGTGGGGTCGTCGGGCCAGATGGTGAGGTCCGCGAGGCGGCCGGGGGTGAGCCGGCCGCGGAGGTGGGATTCGCCGGTGAGGCGGGCGGCCGCGGTGGTGTGGAGGGCGATGGCCTCGGTGCGGGTGACGGCGTGCTCGGGGCCGAGGACGCCGGCGACGGTCGCGCGGGTGGTCAGGCCGTGGAGGGAGTGGGCGGCCCCGTAGGCGCCGACGGGGTAGTCGGAGCCGGCCGAGATCTCGGCGCCCGCGTCGAGCCAGGCGCGGGCGGGGAAGAGGCCGGCCACCCGGTCCCTGCCCCAGTACTCGGTCTGGATGGCGGCCGCGTCGTGGAGCAGGGGTTGCTGGATGGTGACCGGGACGCCGAGCCGTACCGCACGCCGGCGTTGGGCCCGGTCCGCGAGGCCGCCGTGTTCCATGACCAGCGTGCCGTGGGGCAGGCCGGGGATGTCGCGGTGGACGCGCTCGTAGAGGTCGAGGAGGGTGCGGACGCCGCGGTCGCCGTAGGCGTGGATGCCGACCCGCCAGCCGCGCCGGACCACCAGCGACACGGCGGATTCCAGTTCGCCCGGATCCCAGGCGAGTTGACCGGTGTAGCCGGGGGTCGGGCAGTGCGCCGGGCAGTACGGGGCCTCCAGGGCGCCGGCCTCGATCCCGCCGTCCATCCAGAACTTCACGCCCCAGACGCGCAGCCAGGGGTCGGCGACGTCGCGCCAGGGTTCCATGCCGTCGAGGAGGTCCGAGACCTGCCGCACCGAGCTGAAGCCGATGGTGGACAGCAACACCCTGACCCGGCAGCCGAGTTCGCCGCGCTCGCGGAGCCGCTGGAGCGCGGCCAGGTCGGCCGGGGAGGAGTTGGTGTCGCGCACGGTGCCGATGCCGGTGGCCGCGTAGGCGTGCGAGGCCAGGCGCAGGCCGCTCAGCCTGGCCGCCGGGTCGGGCGCCGGCAGGTGGGGGCGGATCAGGGCCAGGCCGCCGCGCAGGTGGCCGGTGGGCCGCCCGGCCGCGTCGCGGCTGATGCTGCCGCCCGCCGGGTCCGGGGTGTCGGCGCCGATGCCGCACCGGCGCAGCGCGTGGCCGTTGAGGACCTGGTTGTGCACCCCGCGCAGCACGAGCACCGGGTGGCGGTCGGTCGCCGTGTCGAGCTCGGCGGCGGTGGGGAAGCGGCGTTCGGCGAGGTTGAGCTCCTGCCAGTGCCCGGCCGTGCGGATCCACTCGCCCGGCGGGGTCCGGCCGGCCCGGGCGCGGATCAGGTCGAGGAACTCCGCGATGGAGCGGGCGCCGTCCACGGCGACGTCGTGGGCGCTGTCGGCGGCCGCGATCAGGTGGGTGTGGGTGTCGTCGAAGGCCGGGAGGACGGTGGAGCCGGGCAGGTCGAGCAGGGTGGTGGCGGGACCGGCGAGGTGGTCGAGCCCGTCCGGTGCCGCCGACACCGCGAACACCCGGTCGCCGCGTACGGCGAGTGCGCGCTGCGGCTCCTGGCCGGGGACGAGGGTGTGGATGCGGCCCGCGCGCAGCAGCAGGTCCGCGAAGGGCGGAACGGGAGGAAGGGGAGGAGGGGGAGGCGAGGGAGGAACGGCGGGAGGGGGAGACGACGGCACGGCGGCCTCCAACGGCTCGGTCGGTCGGTCGCGGACGGCTCAGTCCGTCGCGGGCCGGATCAGGCGTTCGTCCGGGATGACCGCGACGCCGAGGATCTCGATCATGGCTTCGGGCTGCCACAGCCCCGTCGTGCCGATGCCGGCCATCGCGGGGTAGACCGGGCCGGCCAGCTCGCGCCAGACCTGCCCGATCTCCCTGCCGTGCGCCTGGTAGTCGGCGATGTCGGTGAGGTACAGCGTCACGCTCACCAGGTCCTGCGGGATGCCGCCCGCCGCCGCCAGGGTCGTGAGGAGGTTGCCGAACGCCTGCCGGAACTGCTCGACGATGCCGCCCGGAACGATCTTCATGTCCCGGTCCAGGGCCGTCTGGCCGCCGAGGTGCAGGGTGTTGCCGCTGAGCGTCCCGTGCGAGTAGCCGCTGGGCTTGGGCAGGGACGGGGGGTTGACCGGAACCGGTGTCAGATCGGACGCCATGGCGTGCTCCTGCGGTGACGGGAACCTGGGCGCCGTCACCGTAGCATCTATTGACAGCTCTGTGACGGTCGCAGAAATAATGAAATACCCGAAGGCGGTCCCGGTCGGTACGGAGGAGGAGCAAGGCTCATGCACCTCGCGACAGTGGCCCACGAGGCCGGCACCAGCGCCGCGGTGCGCGACGGGGAGACCTGGCGGGCGCTGCCGGCCACCGACCTGTCGGCGCTCCTGGCCACCGGGGCGCCGGCGGCCGGCCACGTGGCCGGCGAGGTGCTGGCCGGCGCCGTTCCGGTGCTACCGCTGCCCGCGCCCCGCAAGGTCATCTGCTGCGGGCTGAACTACGCCGACCACATCCGGGAGACCGGACGCGAACTGCCCACCCACCCCACCCTGTTCACCAAGTACGCCGACACCCTCACCGGCCCCGAGGCCGACCTCGTCCTGCCGAAGGGCCTGGAGGTCGACTGGGAGGCCGAGCTCGCCGTCGTGGTGGGCACGACGCTGCGCCGCGTCGACCGGCGGACGGCTCTCGCCGGGATCGCCGGCTACACCGTGGCGAACGACATCTCGGTGCGCGACTGGCAGTACCGCACGGTGGAGTGGTTCCAGGGCAAGGCGTGGGACGCCTCCACCCCCGTCGGCCCGGTGCTCGTGACGCCGGACGAGCTCGACCCGGCCGCGGGCGTGGACGTGCTCTGCCGGGTCAACGGCGAGCTGGTCCAGCGCGGCAACACCCGGACGCTGGTGTTCGACCCGGCCGACCTGCTCGCGTACGTCTCGACCTTCACCGTGCTGCGCCCGGGCGACCTGGTGCTGACCGGCACACCCGGCGGCATCGGGGCGGCGCGGCGGCCCCCGCGCTTCCTCGCGGACGGCGACGTCGTGGAGACGGAGATCCCCGGCGTCGGCACGCTGCGCAACACCGTGCGGTTCACGGACTGACGCCGCACCCACGCACACCCTCGACCTCTCGACAAGGAGCTTCGATGGACCCAACGCCCGGCGACTACGTCCTCGACGGCGACAACTCGATGTACGCCACGGCGAGCGGCCTGGTGGTGCCGGTGGTGACCCGGGCCGGTACGGAGCCCGGGGACACCGGCCAGTCCGCCGGCGCCACCCGGATCTCGGGGATCAGCATCCAGCACACCCCGGCCACCAGGCTCTGGTTCGGAAAGGTCCGCAACGAGGCCGGCTACCGCTCGGTGCCGCACCACCACGGCGAGGCCGAGACCGGCGGCTACGTGCTCTCCGGCCGGGGCCGGATCTACTTCGGCGCCAGGTTCGAGGACTACGTCGACATGGCGGAGGGCGACTGGGTCTTCGTCCCGCCGTTCATGCCCCACGTCGAGTGCAACCTCGACCGCGACAACCCGCTGACCTGGATGACCACCCGCACCCCGGAGAACATCGTGGTCAACCTCCCCGAAGTCCCGGACGCCGACCTCCCCGACTGGCTGGAGCGCCCCTGATGACCGACACCACCTCCGAGGCCTTCACCGCGTCGGTCACCCTGACGCCCGCGACGGCGGAGCACTTCGACCTCGCGTTCACGGCGGTCACCCAACCCTGCCCGTGGCCGAAGGCCTACGGCGGCGACCTCGTCGCCCAGGCCGCGGCGGCCGCCATGCGGTCCGTCGACGACGGCAAGACGCTGCACTCCATGCACTCCTACTTCATGCGCCCCGCCGAGATCGGCAAGGAGGTGCGCTACGAGGTGGAGCTCCTGCGGGACGGCCGGGGGTACGCGACCCGGCAGGTGCGCGGCTACCAGAACGGCAAGCCGCTCTACGTCTGCCTGGCCAACTTCGCGGCCGGCGAGCCCGGTCCGGGCTACCAGCGCGGTGTCACGGACCTGCCCGGCCCCGAGGAGCTCCCCAGCTCCGCCGAGTACCTCGCGGACCGGAACGGCGGGACGATGACGCCGGCCTCGAAGGACTACTGGTCCACCGGGCGCAGCTTCGACATGCGGCACGTGCCGGGCCCGGTCTACCTGACCGTCGAGGGCGCCCCGACGCCCCACCAGGCGGTCTGGGTCAGGCCGTTCGACGCCCTACGGTCGGTGGACGGGCTCACCGACGCGCAGCGGGACGCGGCGGCCCTCGCCTACGTCTGCGACTACACGATCCTGGAGCCGGTGCTGCGGGTGCTGGGCCTGCACTGGGCGCAGGAGGGGCTGGTCACCGCCAGCCTCGACCACGCGATGTGGTTCCACCGCGCCCCGCGCCCGGGTGTGGCGGACGGCTGGCTGCTCTACGCGCAGCAGGCCGAGGCCGCCGAGGCCGGCCGGGGGCTGGCCTCCGGCCGCTTCTTCACCCCCGACGGCGCCCACCTGGCCACCGTCGTCCAGGAAGGGATGCTGCGGACCTCCCCGACCGGCGCCTCGGGGGCCGGTGCTTCCGGGGCTGGCGCCTCCGGGGCTGGCGCTTCCGGGGCCGGCGCTTCCGGGGCCGGTGCTTCCGGGGCCGGGCAGGCAGGCCGGCCGTGACCCGGCCACGGTCGGGCCACACCGACACCTTCGCCCGCGACCACCTGCCCCCGGCCGGTCAGTGGCCGGTCCTCGAATTCACCACCGAGCTGCTCGCGTACCCCGAACGCCTCAACGCCGCCGTCGAGCTGATCGACCGTCCGACGGCGGCCTTCGGCCCGGACCGGCCGGCGCTGCGCACGCCGGACGGTGAGGTGTGGACCTACGGCGAGCTCCTGCGGAGGTCCGACCAGGTCGCCCAGGTGCTCGTCGAGGACTTCGGCCTGGTGCCCGGCAACCGGGTGCTGCTGCGCTCGCCCAACAACCCCTGGGCCGTCGCCGCGTGGCTGGGCGTGCTGAAGGCCGGCGGCATCGTCGTCTGCACCATGGCCGCCCTGCGGGCGCGCGAGCTGGGGCCGATCGTGGCCAAGACCCGGCCGGCCGTGGCGCTGGTCGACCACCGGTACCTCGACGAGGTGCTCACGGTACGGGACACGACGGCGCCCGGGCTGGCCGTGGTGGCCCACGGCGGCACCGCGCCCGAGGACCTCAGCGGCCGAGCCGGGCGGAAGTCGGGGCGGTTCCGCGCCGCCGACACCGCCGCGGACGACGTCGCCCTGTTCGGGCCGACATCGGGCACCACCGGGGTCCCGAAGATCACCGTGCACTTCCACCGCGACCTGCTGTCGATCGACAACACGTTCGGGAAGGCCACACTGCGGCTGCGCCCGGACGACCTGGTCGCGTGCACCGCGCCGTTCGCCTTCACCTTCGGCCTGGGCATGCTGGTCGTCTTCACCCTCCGGGCGGGCGCCTGCGCCTTCCTCACCGAGGCCGCCACCCCGGTGCAGCTCGCCGGGCTGGTCGCCGAGCACGGCGTGACGGTGCTGGCCACCGCGCCCACCGCGTACCAGCAGATCGTCAAGTCCGGCGAGGTGCAGCGGCTCGCGGGCCTGCGCTGCGCGGTCAGCGCGGGCGAGCACATCCCCCAGCGCCTGTGGGAGCAACTGCGCGCGGAGCTCGGCATCGAGGTGATCGACGGGATCGGCGCCACCGAGCTGCTGCACATCTTCATCTCGGCCGCCGGCCCGGACATCCGCCCGGGTGCGACCGGCCGGCCCGTCCCCGGCTACCGCGCCACCGTCCTGGGCCCGGACGGCACGGAGGCCGCCCCCGGCGTCGCGGGACGGCTCGGCGTGATCGGCCCGGTCGGCTGCCGCTACCTGGACGACGAGCGGCAGGCGGACTACGTGGTGAACGGGTGGAACGTCACCGGCGACACCTTCGTCCGCGACGAGGACGGCTACTTCTGGTACCAGGCGCGCAGCGACGACATGATCGTGTCCTCCGGCTACAACATCGCCGGCCCCGAGGTCGAGGCCGCGATCGTCACCCACCCGGACGTGGCCGAGACGGCGGTCGTCGCCGCGCCCGATCCCGAGCGGGGCTCGGTCGTCTGCGCCTTCGTCGTGCTGAGGGACGGGGTGACCGGCGGTCCGGCGAAGGCCAAGGAGATCCAGGACCACGTCAAGCGGCTGATCGCCCCCTACAAGTACCCGCGCGAGGTGCGCTTCACCGACGCGCTGCCGCGCAACCCGAGCGGCAAGCTCCAGCACTTCAAGCTCCGTCAGATCGTTCAGGAGAAGGCCGTGGAGGGCCGGGCATGAGGATCGCGATCGCCGGCGGCGGCCCGGGCGGCCTGTACTTCGCGGCGCTGATGAAGCAGCTGGACCCGGCGCACGAGGTCACCGTCTGGGAGCGCAACGCGCCGGACGACACCTTCGGCTTCGGCGTCGTCTTCTCCGACGAGACGCTCAGCGGGATCGACAACGCCGACGAGGTCGTGCACGCCGCGATGGAGAGCCGCTTCGCCCGCTGGACGGACATCGACATCGAGTTCGACGGCCACCGGTTCACCGTGGGCGGCCAGGGCTTCGCGGCGATGAGCCGCCACGACCTGCTCGCGATCCTGCAGCGAAGGGCCGCCGAGCTCGGCGTCACCGTCCACTACCGGACGCCGGTGCCCGACGTGGACGAGCTGCGGGCCTCCCACGACCTGGTGGTCGCCGCCGACGGGCTGAACTCCGCGATCCGGACCAAGTACGCCGACGTCTTCGCGCCGTCCCTGGACCGGCGCTGCAACAAGTACGTCTGGCTCGGCACCGACCTGGTCTTCGAGGCGTTCCAGTTCTTCGTCCGGCAGACGGAGTGGGGCACCATGCAGATCCACGGCTACCCCTACTCCGACACCGGCTCGACCTTCATCGTCGAGATGCACGAGGACGTCTGGCGGCGGGCCGGCTTCGACCGGACGGAGAACCGGGAGTTCCCGCCGGGCGTCTCGGACGAGTACGCCGTCGCACGGATCCGGGAGGTCTTCGCCGAGGAGCTGAAGGGCCACCAGGTCCTCACCAACAACTCGAAGTGGCTCAACTTCACGACGGTCCGCAACGAGCGGTGGTACGACGGGAACCTCGTCCTGCTCGGCGACGCCGCCCACACCGCCCACTTCTCGATCGGCTCGGGCACCAAGCTGGCCATGGAGGACGCGCTCGCGCTGGCGGCCTGCCTGCACGAACACCCCGCGGTGGCCCCGGCGCTGGAGGCCTACCAGAACGAGCGCAAGCCGGTCGTGGAGTCGACCCAGCGGGCCGCGCAGGCCTCACTGGAGTGGTTCGAGAACATCGGCATGTACGCGGGCCAGGCCCCGGCCCAGTTCGCCTTCAACCTGCTGACCAGGTCCCGGCGGATCACCTTCGACAACCTCCGGGAGCGGGACCCGGGCTTCGCCGCCCTGATGGAGCGCGAGTTCGCCCGCCAGGAGCAGTCCGCCGAGGCGGTCCCGGCGATGTTCCAGCCGGTGCGGATCGGTCCGCTGCGGCTGAAGAACCGCGTGATCGTCTCCCCGATGGACATGTACTCCTCGGTGGACGGCGTGCCCGGCGACTTCCACCTGGTGCACCTCGGCTCCAAGGCGCTCGGCGGCGCGGGGCTGGTGATGAGCGAGATGGTCTGCGTCTCGCCCGAGGGCCGGATCACCCCGGGCTGCCCGGGGTTGTGGACCGACGAGCAGGGCGAGGCCTGGCGCCGGGTCACCGACTTCGTGCACGGGAACACCACCGGCCGGATCGGCCTGCAACTGGGCCACTCCGGGCGCAAGGGGTCGACCAGGCTGATGTGGGAGGGGATGGACCAGCCCCTGGAGCAGGGCAACTGGGAGGTGATCGGCCCGTCCGCGCTCCCGTACGGTCCCGGCTGCCACGTCCCCCGGGAGGCCACCCGGGCGGACCTGGACCGGGTGGTCGCCGACTTCGCCGCGGCCGCCGAACGCGGGGTGCGGGCCGGCTTCGACCTGATCGAGGTGCACGCCGCCCACGGCTACCTGCTGTCCTCCTTCCTCTCTCCCGTCGCCAACCGGCGCACCGACGAGTACGGCGGCCCGCTGGAGAACCGGCTGCGGCTCCCGCTGGAGGTCTTCGACGCCGTGCGCCGGGCCGTCCCGGACCGGATTCCGGTGACCGTCCGCATCTCGGCGACCGACTGGGTGCCGGACGGCAACACCGAGGACGACGCCGTGGAGATCGCCCGCGCGTTCATCGAGCACGGCGCCGCCGCGATCGACGTCTCCTCGGGGCAGGTCACCAAGGACGAGAAGCCGGCCTACGGCCGCTCGTACCAGACCCCGTTCGCCGACCGGATCCGCCACAAGGTGGCCGGCCCCGCCGGCGTCAAGGTGATCGCGGTCGGTGCCATCTCCTCGTACGACGACGTCAACTCCATCCTGCTCGCCGGGCGGGCGGACCTCTGCGCCCTGGGCCGCACCCACCTCTACAACCCGCAGTGGACCCTGCACGCCGCCGCCGAACAGGAGTACCGCGGCGCGGGCGCCCGGTGGCCCGTCCAGTGGGAGGCGGGCCGGCGCCGACCGCCCACCTCCCGCACCGACCGGATCCCGCCCCGGCTGGAGCTGCTGCGCGAGGGAGCCGCCGGCCAGGTGCACCTGCGGTGGACGCCGGGCAGGCCGATGAGCTGATGAACGACCACGTCGGCGATACTGGGCACGATGAGCGAGACGAAGACTGCCCGGCCCCCGGCGGCCGCCCGCCGTTCCCGGACCCTGCTGGTGAGCTTCCTCGGCGCGGTCGTCCGGCCCATGGGCGACTGGATGCCGATCGCGGGTGCGGTGGAGCTGCTGACCCAGGCCGGCCTGGACGCCGCCAGCGTCCGCACGGCGGTCTTCCGGCTCAAGAAGCGCGGCTGGCTGGAGTCCCGGACCGGTTCCGGCCAGCGCGGCTACGCCCTGACGCCCACCGCCCTGGAGGCGCTCGCGGCCGGTGACGAGGTGATCTGGCACGCCCGGCAGCCCGCCGACCTCGGCGACGGCTGGTGCCTGGTCAACTTCTCCGTGCCGGAGTCCGCCCGCGCGGTGCGCCACCGGCTGACCGCACACCTGAGCTCGCTCGGCTTCGGCAACATCGGCTCGGCGGTGTGGATCGCGCCCGCACGGATGCTCCCGGCCGCCCGGCGCGCCATATCCGAGCTGGACCTCACCGACCAGTGCGCGGTCTTCGTCGGCGACTACGTCGGGGGCCAGCAGCTCGTGACCACCGTCCGCAACGGCTGGGACCTCGACGGGATCGACCGGCGCTACCGGGAGTTCATCGCGGAGTACGAGGCGCACGACGACCGCCTCGACGGCCAGGACGCCTTCGTCGCCTACCTCTCGGTGATCGACCGCTGGCGCAAGCTCCCGTTCCGCGACCCCGGCCTCCCGTCCGAGGTCCTGACCGAGGACTGGAGCGGCCCCGCCGCCGTCCGCCTCTTCGAGCGCCTGGTCGCCGACCTGGACGGCCCCGCCCTCGCCCACGCCGCCCGCTACTGGCCCCGCACCTGACCGCCCCGCGCGCCGCCCCACCGGCGGACCGCCGAGATCAGTCCGCCGGGCCGTTCCTCGCGCTGCGGCGGCGTGCTGACCGGGCGGCCGTAGGCGGTAGCGCACTCGCGCAAGGTGTGGGTGCGGGCGTCCCAGCCGTGCCCGGCCAGCCAGCCCACCGGGTCGTCGGGCATCTCCGAGACCCACATGGACGCCGCCGATCCCGGCACGGCGTCCGCGCCGAAGCGCTCGATCACGCCGCGCGAGCCCAACGTCAGCCCCAACCGACTGCCTGCCGCCGACTGCGCGCTGATCCGGGCCAGCAGCAACTCCACCGCGTCCGCGGGCAGATAGATCAGCAGCCCTTCGGCGATCCACACGGTCGGCACGGCCGGGTCATGCCCTGCGGCGGCCAGCGCGGCCGGCCAGTCCTCTCGCAGATCCACCGCGACGGTGATCCGCTCGCAGCGTGCGACGGCCCGCTCCTGGCGCAGCACCGAAGCCTTGAAGTCCAGTGGCGCGGCGGTGTCGACCTCGAACAGCCGGGTGCCCTCGGGCCAGTCCGTCCGGAAGGCCCGGCTGTCCATGCCGGCGCCGAGCAGCACGACCTGCCGGACCCCGGACGCGGAGGCCTCCCGCAACAGGTCGTCGAGGAACTTCGTCCTGATGACGATGGAGAACGACACGGCCAGCCGGCGGCGTCGCGCGGCCTCGTCGTCGGCTGGCGGCGAGGAGGGCCACAGGCCGCCGGCGGCGGCGAAGGCCCGTGCCAGTGGGTCGCGGAACAGCGCGTTCTCCCGCTCCGTCTCCAGCGCCCGCACCCTGGCCACCCCCACCGCCGTGGCCCAGACTCCCGACGGCTGCATCCGCTCCCGCTCATCAGTCACCGCGTCAGCCTAGACCGGTTCCACGGTGCCTGATGAGGAGTCGGATCAAGCGAGCGGTGTCCGGATGAGGGCGTCCACCCGGGTCGGCGGCGGCGGCGTCGTCGGCAAGGCCGGGCTCGGCCAGGGCTGCCTGTGCCACCGGACTCGACGAGCGCGCCGGAGGTCGCGTCGATCAGCGGCTGGTCGCCTGGCCTTCGGCGGGCCGGGGCTGGGGTCCGGTCCTGCGGGTGGACGCCTTCCGGCGCCGCGACGCCGGTCGAGCACCCGCGGGGCTCCGGGGCCGAACGCCGCCGGGGTACGGCGCCGACGTGACGCCGGCGCCCAGGGCCCCGCGCGCGTCATACGGCGGCGTAGGCCTCCGCCTGCCGGTCGATGAGCAGCGGGGTGATGCCGTCCAGGACCAGCCGCTGGTACGGCCTGCTCTCCCGGTGGGCGGCCAGGGCGTCCTCGTCCTCGTACTCGGCGAAGACGACGAAGGCCCCCTGGTCGCGCAGCGAGCGGACGACTCGGTAGGAGAGCACGCCCGGTTCGGCGAGGGCGGCTTCGGTGACGGCTGGTAGCAGGTCGGCGACGCGCTGCTCGGCGCCGGTGTCGGCGAGCCAGTCGGCGATGACGACGAGGGACACGGCGGGATCCTTCCGGGGAGGCCGGCTCGGCCGGCGGGGGTGGCCGCCGGCGCGAGGGGGTTTGTCGGGTGCGTCGGTCAGGGCACGGTGACGACGATCTTGCCGCGGGTGTGGCCGGTGGCGTTCAGGCGCTGGGCGTCGGCGGTCCGCTCCAGCGGGAAGGTCGCGGCGACCTCGACGGTGAGCCCGCCGCTCTCGGCGAGCTCGGTGAGGGCCGTGAGGTCGGCGGTGTCGGGACGGACGAAGACGTAGCGGCCGCCGAGGGCGAGGACGGCGCCGTCGGCGACGGACGCGAGGCGTCCGCCGTCGGCGAGCAGCGCGGGCGACAGCTGCAGCGCGTCGCCGCCGATCAGGTCGAGCACGGCGTCCACGCCCTCCGGCGCGAGGGCGCGGACCCGGTCGGCCAGGCCATCGCCGTAGACCACCGGTTCGGCGCCGAGCGAGCGCAGGTAGTCGTGGTTGTGCTCGCCGGCCGTACCGATCACCCGGGCGCCGAGCGCCACGGCGATCTGGACGGCGAGCGAGCCGACCCCGCCGGCGGCGGCGTGGACCAGGACCGTCTCGCCCGGCTTGACCTCCAGGGCGCGGGTCAGCGCCTGGTAGGCGGTGAGCCCGGCCAGCGGCAGACCGGCGGCCTGGGCGAAGTCGAGGGTGGCGGGCTTGCGGGCCAGGGTGCGCACGGGTGCGGCGACGTACTCGGCGAAGGTGCCGCGGCGGACCATGTCCTCGCGGACGTAGCCGATCACCTCGTCGCCCGGGGCGAACTCGGTGACCCCGACGCCGACCTTCTCCACGACGCCGGCGACGTCCCAGCCGGGGATGACCGGGAAGACGACGTCGAGCATGCCGTCGAGGTAGCCGCCCTGGATCTTCCAGTCGACCGGGTTGACCGAGGCCGCCGCCACGCGGACCAGCACGGCGTCCGGGCCGAGCTTGGGCTCGGGCACGTCGCCGTACTCCAGGACGTCCGGTCCGCCGTAGCTGCGGTAGGTGATGGCCTTCATGGTGGTGCTCCAGGTCGAGAAGTTTTCAGTGGCTCGATGGTTTAGGTCATCAAGCAATGCTTAGACGGTAGGCCTCAATAATTGAGCGTGTCAAGTAATGCCGCCTACACTGGTCCCATGAGCCGCACCCCTGCCCAGCCCGCCACAGTCGCCGAAACCCAAGCCGAAGGCCAAGCCGAAGCCGCCACGGCTCCCGGCAAGCCCGCCGCCCCCGAGACCGCCCAGCTCATGGACCGCCTCGCGCGCGCGGCCGCCGGCTACTACCGCAACTTCGCCACCGTCGCGGCCCGGCAGGACCTCACCCTCATGCAGGGCAAGATGCTGAGCGTGCTGCGCCGCCCCATGCCCATGCGCTCCCTCGCCGGACTGCTCGGCTGCGACGCCTCCAACGTCACCGGCCTCGTCGACCGGCTGGAGACCCGTGGTCTGGTGCGTCGCGAGCCCGACCCCGCCGACCGCCGGGTCAAGAACGTGGTGCTCACCGAGGTGGGCGAGGACGCCGTCCGGGACATCCGCGCCGGGATCGCCGCCGGCTTGCCCGGCCTCGCCCGGCTCGACGACGCCGAACGCGCCGCCTTCCTGGACCTGCTCGACCGGGTCTTCCCGGCGGCCGAAACCGGCTGACGCCAACCGGCGCGCGTCGACGCCCTTGCGGTCCGGGCGCGGCGATGCGGGGGAGGGCGACGGCCGCGCCGCCGTCGGGCCGCCCGGCGCGACCCGCCGGGCGGCCCGCACCAACGGCCTGCCGAGCCGGCGACCCGCCGGGCGTTCAGGTCGAGTGCGGCGTCGAAGCCGAGCGTCGCCATGACGACATCCCGGTCCCGGCCCCGCCAGCGCTCCCGCTCGTCATCCGTCGGCAGGTCGCCGTGTACGGATGGCGGGGGTGCCGCTCCTGGAAACGGCACCCGGCGGTCACCAACGGGACGTCGCACCAGATCGCCGCCACGGCCCGGAGGCTGGCGCGTGCCAGGCCCCGGACGGCGAAGCCCCGGACGTCGGTGGGCCGGCGCGACTCCAGGACGGCAGGACGGCACCGGCGGGTGGTGTGTCAGAAGCGCCCACAGCGCCAGGGCGCCGAGAGGGCCGTGCATGCCACCACCATCGAACCGCCCGGGTGTCGTGTCGGGTTCCACGGGCCGGACCGTAGCCGCCCGTCGGCCCGCTCCCGGGCGTACCCCGTCGGGGGTCTTCGTCGCGCGGACGTCGTCCGGGTGGTGGCGGGCGGCCGACGGATGGACGGGACTCGCGCGATCACGACCGGGCTGACTTGCGGGCGGCCCGGCGGCGGGCCAGGAAGATGCCGATCAGCATGCCGACGAGGATCGTGACGGTCAGGACGACCCAGAGTGGCATGGTGACATCGGAGACCCACAGGGTGATGGTCACCGAGGCGGTGTTGACCGCGATGAACCAGACGGCCAGAACCGCGATGACGGCCATGGCGACGGTGCGCAGTCGTACCTCGCGGCCCTTGACCGTGAGACTCGACGGCTCGTGGTGCGTGCGGGCGTTCTGCGACATGACTTCAGTATCGTGCGGTTTGCCCGATTCGTCGCCAGGGGGTGCCGGTACGGCCCCAGGACCGGCACCGACCGCCTGAGGTGCGCCGGGGGCGGGAGGCGGGAAGCTCGGAGGGTGACGGCGCTGGTCGTCGCGCTGGCCACCGAGCTACCCGGCCGCCCGGCCGGCCCCGGTTCGAGGGGTGGGCCGGGCGGCTGGGCGGGCCCGGGGGACGGGTCAGTGCTTACCCGCGTCCTTGATCTTCTCCATGGCCTGCTTGGCGTCGCTCTTCGCCTGCTCGGCCCGGCCCTTCGCCTCGATCGTGCGGTCCCCCGTCGCCCGCCCGGTGGCCTCCTTGACCTTGCCCTTGGCCTTGTCGGCGACGTTGCGCATCTTGTCCTCGGTGCCCATGGCGCGGTCTCCTCTCGGTCGCGGGGGCGGATCCGTCCGCCCGGGAGCGGAGCCTGCCCGGGAGGCGGAACTTCATGCACGGCCGCGGGCCGGTCACCTCCCACCGTCGTCGCGGGCACGGCGGCGTCACGGGAGCTGCCGGTCGCAGCGGCGCGCACCACGCGCGTTCCGCCGAAACGCCGGCGGCGGGCAGTCTCCGGGCCTTCCAGCGATCGCTCCGAGTGACGGAACCTGTCCTAAAAGACCGGAATCAAATGCCCCGTGTCGGGTAAGAACCCCATGACGCGGCCACGGCGAGACGCCGGGCCGCCCTGCACCCGTACCGGGTGCCACCGGGACCGTCGCTTGAAGAAGCCGGGCACGAGTCCTGGGGAAGGAACCCCCGTGACGCGCGAGCGCGAGTACGCCCGCGATGCCGGGCGTTCGTCTTCATGACCAGGAGCGTCACCGTGTCCTCCACCGTCGGAACCGGCGGCCCGGCCCATCCGGCCGGTGCCGCGCCGTCCGGGATCCCGCCCGACCTGCCGCCGAAGCCCACCGAGGAACAGCTGCGGGTGATGGGCAAGTCCGAAGCCCGCGAACTCAGCGACGCGCTGTTCGAGCGGCTGGCCGCACTGGCCCCCGAGAGCCACGCGTACAGCTACGTGCGCGGCACGATCATCGAACTCAACATGCCGCTCGTCCGCTTCATCGCCGCCCGCTTCCGGCACCGCGCCGAAGAGATGGACGACATCCTCCAGGTCGGCACGATCGGCCTGATCAAGGCGGTGGACGGCTACGACCCGCGACGCGGCGTCGAGTTCGTCACCTACGCCATCCCCACCATCGCCGGCGAGATCAAGCGCTTCTTCCGCGACACCTCCTGGCCGGTCCGCGTCCCGCGCAGCATGCAGGAGCTCTACCTCACCGTTGCCCGCGGCTCCGACCGGCTCGAACAGGAACTCGGCCGCCTCCCCCGCCCCGACGAGATCGCCGAGGACCTGCACCTCACCATCGAGGAGACCACCGAAGGCCTGGTCGCCGGCCGCGTCTACCGGCCCAGATCCCTGGACGCGCTGCGCGAGCAGGACACCGACGAGTCCGGCAGCGCCCTCCTCGACCGCCTCGGCACCTGCGACCCGGGCATCGAACTCGCCGACTTCCGCACCGCCGTCCGCCCCCTCCTCGCCGACCTGCCCGAACGCGAACAGACCGTCCTCAAACTCCGCTTCTGGGACGGCTGGACCCAGTCCGAGATCGCCGACCGCATCGGCGTCTCCCAGATGCACGTCTCCCGGCTGCTCACCGCCACCCTCACCCGGCTGCGCGAGCAACTGGAGGACCACGACGCCCCCGGCTGGACCGACCAGTTCGACCAGGACGACTGAACATCTCGCAAGGACGGGGCGACGGTGCTTCCAGTCCGACCCGCCACCCGGTGACGGGCGGTCAGGTCTCCGGGGTGGACGAACCGACGACCGGTTGCCGCACGCGGTCGGCGGCCCGCCGTCTCCACGGCGCTGCTCCACACGCCCAGCCGTAGCCGCGGTGAGCAGCGTCGGTGTGATGAGGGGAAGCCGTCACTGCGTCAGGAGCGGATCACGGCGTCAGGAGCAGATCGGCGGCTTCCTCCGGGCACTCCGCTGTCCGGCAGATCGTCAGGGTGCAGGGTGGGCAGGGGCCGGCGGCGGTGGCCGTCGGCCTCGTCGTCGGCACGCGGATCGCGTGTGCGCCGGCGGTGAGTGCCGCCTCGATCACCGTGTCGCTGCCGGCGACCACCGTGACCCGGCCCGGCGGCAGGCCCAGGGCGCGGCAGGCCGCCGACACCAGGCCGGCGTCGGGCATGTGGCAGCCGCAGCCGTCGTGCGGTCCGTGCGGGCAGACCGCCCAGACGTCGACCGGGCCGAGCAGCGCTTCGGCCCTGGCCTGGACCGCCTCGACCTGCGCACGTCCGATGACGCCGCGGGCCACCCCGGACTGGTTGCTGATCACGCCGAGCGCGAGCCGGGCCCCGCGCAGGGCCGCGAGAGCGGCGCGGATCCCGGCCACCGGGTGCACCATCGCGGGATCGCCGTTGCAGGCCACGTCTTGGATCAGCGTGCCGTCGCGCTCGAACAGCACCGCTCCGGTCGGGTTGTCGACGCCCGGCCGGACGAACAGCCAAGGTTCCGGCCGGTCCCGGAGGCCGTCGGAGGGCCGCGGTTGCGGAACGGTGGGCTGGGGTGGTGCTGCGAGGTACGCCATACTCCTGCGGGTTGCCGCCGTGGGTGCGGTCAAACGGTCTGTCCGCCGGGGATCGACGCAGGTCGCGCTCGACGGGCGCGGGCGGAGCGCGCGGTGGCGATGGCGCCGGACCGGTGCCGGCGGACCTGTGCTGACGGACCGGTGACGGCGGACCGACGGCGTGCGGTCCGAGCCGCCGTACCCGTGAGCCGCTCCGGACGGCCGGGACGGATGAGTGCCGGGCGCGCCGGGTGATCCGCGTCGAACGAATCATTCGGTGGAATCGCGACCTGTGGCGAAGCGCTCGCGGTACCGGCGTTCGGCCTGGGCCAGGAGCTCGGGGCCGAGCCAGGCGAGCGGCAGCGGGTCGGCGATCAGCGGTTCGTGGTCCGGACCCGTGCCGACCACCTGTCCGGTCAGGATCCACGGCCGCCGCTCGGGGCAGTTCTCCGCCAGCGTTGCGTACTTGACCACCCGCCGGGCCACCCAGTCGGCGGCCGGGCGCGGCCACCACGGCTCCGGCCGCAGCGAGGTCACGGAGAGGCCGGGCAGCTCGACGTCCGCCTCGTAGTCCCGGCTGGCGGCGTCGTCCGCCCGCGGTCCTTCGGAGTAGCGCAGATAGACGGCGAGGTCGCCGGTCGCAAGGGCGGTGAGCAGGCCGAGGTCGTCGACCAGGCTCATCGCTTCGTCCCTCGCCGCGCGCATCGTCCGTCCAGTGCTGGCCTCGACCGCCCCGGGGTTCGTTCCGGCCGGGACGCGCCCCGGGCGTACCGGAACCGGGGCGTGCCGGACGGGTACCCGTGACCGGCAGCGGCAGTCCTGCGTTCGGGGCCGCGCCTATCGAACGGTGGCGGTCTCGCCCGCCAGGCGCTCCAGGAGCTGCGCCCGGTGCAGGGCGGCCACCGGCTCAAGGAGATCGGGGTGCCGCAGGAGGGGTGCCGCGCGCAGCTCGTGCTCCCCGGGCCGGGCGAGACGGGCGACGTCCCCGGCCTGGTCGCTCCCCGCGGCGGTGGCCGTGTCGTGGGCGCGCCGGGCGACGGCCGGGTCGGCCAGCAGGCAGGCCGCCCAGCTGACGACGGTCTCGTCCACCCAGGTCCGCCAGGCGTCGTCACCGTCGTGGTCGGCGTGCTCGATGCCGGTGAGCCAGTCCAGCCGGTCGCTGCCGCCGGGGCCGAGCAGGTGCAGCAGTTGTGTGTCGAGATCCGAGGGGTAGCGCAGTGCGCAGGCCAGCGTGACGGCCTGCCTGGCCTGGGCGTCGCCCAAGGCGCGGCTGAGAGCACCGGGGGCGGGCGGGTAGGCGGCCAGCAGCCAGCGGGTGCCGGCGGCTATGACGGGGGAGAGGTCGGTGGACACGGCGGTGGCTCCTCGACGGGCGTGCTCGCCCCGCCCGGCCGGGCCCCGCGAGCTGCGGTTGTGGAGCTCCGCTGCTCCGCTTGTGGCGGACCAGTGTAGGCGGGGTGGGCCGGACGGCGGCATGACGCACGTCACCACTGCGGGCGGACCGGGGTCGCGGGCCCGGGCGCGGGGCCGGGGGGCGCCGCGGTCCGGGGGCGCCGCGGCCGGGGTGCCCGACCAGCACGACGCCGGCAGCCGGCAGCTCGCCGGCCATCGGGGTGTCCCAAGAGCCGGCCTCCCCGCGCCGAGGCGGCCGCCGTCGGCCTGCGGCGAGCGATCCGAGCGGCCCCACCGCTCGCGCACGCCCTCATCCCTGCTTCTCAGCCCAGAACCTGTGGATTTCGTCGAGCTCGTTCAGTAGTTCTTCCTCGCGGCGATCGAACTCCTCCTCGCTGATCTGCCCGGCGATCAATTCCTGTTCGAGCGACTTGAGCGCCTCCTCGACAGGAGCGGGATTGTAATATTGGCGCTCGGCCTCATTCGCCACCTGCTCGGCCACCCAGATCGCTCCGCGCACCGGAGCCAGCGGCAGCATCAGGATCCCTGTGATCAGCCCCATGGGGTTCCCCTAGACGAAGCTGTACGGCGGCAGCGGCCCGTGCAACCTGAACCGGTAGCCCTCGCCCAGCCGCGCTGCCAGTCCCGATTCGGTATCGAGGAGTGCTTCCCGACGAGCCTCCTCGACCAGGAGGGAAACACTGAAGAAATCGTCGCCGTGCGGTTCGTTCTCGTGAATCTCGCGTGCCAGCGGGCGAAGGGCCTCACGAACCTGGGAGGCGGCCGCGTCCCCGCGCGCCTGGAGCTCCCGGGCCACGAGTTCGCCCAGCCGCAGCTTGAGGTCGGTGTCCCCGCTGTCGCGGCTCTCGTCGTTCAGTCGCCGGATCTCGGGGGAGTCGAGCAGTATCTGCCGGAGCATGAAGTCCTCGTCGAGGGACGCCTTGAGCAGGTACTCCGCGCAGCCCGCCAGGGCGTGCAGCCGCTCCCGGTAGAAGTCGGCGTTCTTCTTCAGCGCTTCCTGGACCTCCTGGGGTCGGGCGGCCACCGTGCCGAACCTGAGCGGCAGCACGGCGCCGTCGGCCATCAGCCGTTGGAGCACCTCCTGGTGCGCCATGACATCGCGACGGCGTGCTCGGAGTCCCTCCGGCACGGCGCTGATGACGGCGGTCAGACCGGACTCCTCGACGGTCGCGACTTCTTCGGGCGGATCGCCGACACCGGTGAGATCGTCGAGGCGCACCGGATGGCTGGCGGCGGCGATCGCGTAGACGTAGACAGCCATGACTCACTCCTCCCGGCTGCGTGTGCGGCGCGCGGGCCGGGGCCTGTCACGTTGCTCGACCGGCTCGGGCTCTTCCTCGCTGTCCCGTTTGTGCTGGCGGATGGTGTCCGTCACCGCCTCGACCGCGCCGGTGAGCGCTCCCTTGCTCTTCCCTCGGGCACCGCCCTCGGTCATCTCGCCGACCAACTCGGGCAGCTGTGTGGGGGCCTTGCGCCCGGACTCCAGGTCCAGACGGTTGCACGCTTCCGCGAAGCGGAGGTAGGTATCCACACTGGCCACCACGATGCGGGCGTCGATCTTGAGTATCTCGATGCCCACCAAGGACACCCGCACGAACACGTCGATGACCAATCCCCGGTCGAGGATCAGTTCGACGACGTCGTACAGCGTGCCCGAACCCCTGCCCCCGCTCACACTGCCACCGCCGCTCTGCGGCACCACAGTCACTGTGCTTCCTTTCCCGGACACGCCCCGGGCACGGTGCCCGACCGGGCCGGTCCTCACCGGCGGCGGTCGAGTTCATCGCGCGTGTAGCGGCGCGTCCTCTCGTAACCCAGCAGGTCCCCCTTCTCGTCGAGGGTCACCCGGTAGCTGGCGAGAATGCTCGCCGTGTCGGGAATCCGTTCGACCTCCACCACCTCCACGTCGGCCCGCCATCCGTCATCCGTCCGCGCCAGGCCGGATACCGACTCGGGGACCCGGCCCAGCAACGCACCCAACTGCTCCAGGGCCGCTCGCATGACCGTCGCCACGGACAACCGCGGGCTGCCCGTGCGTCGGGGCCGACCGGCCGACTCGGCTTCGTCGGACGAAGGTGCACGACTTCGGGGCTTCCGCACGGGTCGCCCGTTGTCGTCCTCGTTGTAGCGAGGCATAGGGAGCCATCCTCCTGTCCTGGCCGCGCTTACCCGTCCAGCACCTTGCAAACCTGCTCCGGAGGATCGGCAACCGCCCGACGCTCACGTCCCGGCCGCGATCCGTGGCGCGGCCGAACCGTTTCGGGCAGCGCGCCGGTGCCCGGACGACCCTGGGCTGGGGCCCCGCCGGGCGTCGTGCGGTGGGCATCGCGCTCGGCCGGCTCCCGTCCCGTGGTTACGCGGTCGTCGGGCGGGCAACCGCAGGAGAGGGTCGGAGGCGGCCGCGCTTTCCCGACCCCCGACGGACCCGTGCGACGAGTGCTTTCCGGGAGGCGGCGATGAAGGACCGAGGGAAGGAACCGACGTCTGACGCGGTACCTCGACGGGCCTCCAAGCCCTGGGACGAGGCGATGGGGGACCGCTCCTACGGCGATCGCGCGGCTGGTGCCGAGCCCGATCCGGACGGCACCCACGACGACCCGTCGGACGGGCTCGCCGTGCGCGAGCGCTATGACGCGACCGCCGACGCCGCTCGGTCCGCCTCCGGCCACGACGACTCGAAGGCCGAGGTCACCGACGACGAGGTCACCGACGACGAGGTCACCGACGAGGAGACCGAGCCACGCCCGTAGCAGCGCGTGCCCGTGCCCCCTGAGCGGTGGTGGCGGTGGCGGGGGTGCCGGTGTGGTCCGGCTGTACTCGGGTCAGTGGTCGGTCCCGGTCTGCTCCGGTTCCTGAGGGTCGATCCCTGTGCGGGCTCCCTGCGTGTGTCCGCCGGACGGGCGGCGGGACGGGCCTTGCGGTCCGTGGTCGCGCCGATGTGCGGACGGTCCCTGCTCCTCGCCACGGGTGCCTTCGCTGCGCACGGTGTCGCCGGGCACTTCGCGGTGCTCTTCTTCGGCGGGTTCGCGGCCCGGGCCGGGCTCCGGGGCGTAGGTGTCGGGGTGGAAGGAGCGGTGTGCGCTGTCGTTCGGTTCCTGGTGTTCAGCGTCGATGTCGCCCGACCAGCCGTGGTGCCGGCCGTGGTGCCGGCTGGCCTGGCCCTCATCCATGGACCGGTGGGTTGCCGGTTGCTTGGAACTCATGGTTGCCGTCCTCACCTCTGGGGATTCCTCGCCTTGCGCCTGTCCAGTCCGGCCGGTCCCACACACGGAGCCCACCGGAGCCTGCCTCGCCCAGCAGCCTGACCCACACGAGGTCGGGGCAGTTGATCTCGTCCGGGGAAGGTGGGGGAGGACATGGCCGCGGTCCGTGAAAGAGGACGGTGCACTCCCGATCGGCCGTCGGACCCGGCCGGCGGTCAGTCGGGGGCCAGCCCGAGGATCTCCAGGAGGGTGCGGCGCTCCTCCTCGTCGTGGACGCGGGCGTACACCAGTGCCCGGACCCGGGCCGCCGTTTCGGCGTCCGCGATGCGCTCGGTGGAGGCCATCGCCATCACCTTGTACTCGTCCGAGGACCGGAGGAAGCCGAGGTGCTGGGTCAGCTCCTCGTACACGAGACCCATGGAGTGCGGGAGTTCCTGGGCCGCGAGCTGGTCCAACCGCGGACCGACCCGGCGGGCGGCGAGGTGCGACGTCGCCTCGCCCCGGCCGTCGAGCACCAGGACCGAGCAGGGGCCGCTCTGCCCGTCGGCCGCGAAGGCGGCGGACGCGGCGTGCGCGACGTGGTGCGGCACGAACCGGACCTTGGCGGGATCCAGCCCGGGGAGCACCTCGGCGAGGAAGTTCGGGGCCTCGCGGGCGTAGGTGAGGCGCAGGTGGTCCCAGGGGTCGTCGAGTCCCAGGTGCTCGGCGGGCCGGGCGAGTGCCGGGTCGAAGGAGTAGCCCACCAGGTCGAGGTCCCGGGGACGGATGCCCGCGTGGTCCAGGCACCAGCGAGCGGCCTGCTCGGGCAGCTCCCAGGCGGAGAACGGCAGCGGGCGCTTGCCGTGTTTGCGGCGGCTGAAACGCTCCTCCTCCGCCGCGGCCACCGTCCGCCCGTCGATGACGAGGGCGGCGGCGGGGTCGTGGAAGAGTGCGTTGATGCCGAGGATGCGCATGGTGACGGCCTTCCGGATCGGCGGCGGGCCCCGCACGTCGGGGGTGGGTCGGGTCGGGAAGGGCTGCTCAGGCCTCGGGGTGATCGCGGAACCACTCGATGGTGCGGGCAAGCCCTTCGCGGGCGGGCACCCTCGGTTCCCAGCGCAGCTTTCCGCGAGCCAGGGTGATGTCCGGGCGCCTGACCGCGGGGTCGTCGGTGGGGCGCGCGATGAACTCCACCGTCGACGGGGATCCGGTGAGCTCGATGACGAGCCTGGCCAGCTCCAGCACGGTGAACTCGGTGTCGTTGCCGAGGTTCACCGGACCGGCCAGGTCGGAGGAGGCCATGGCGAGGATGCCGTTCACCGTGTCGCTGACATAGGTCAGGGAGCGGGTCTGACTGCCGTCACCCGTCACCGTCAGGGGCTCGCCGGCCAGGGCCTGGCGGATGAACGTCGGCACCGCCCGCCCGTCGCGGGACCTCATACGGGGCCCGTACGTGTTGAACAGGCGGACGATCGCGGTGTCCACCCCCTCGGCGGCGGCCTCGGCCGTGGTCAGCGCCTCGGCGAACCGCTTCGCCTCGTCGTAGACGCTCCGCGGACCGACCGGGTTGACGTTGCCCCAGTAGGACTCGCTCTGCGGGTGCTGCAACGGATCGCCGTAGACCTCCGAGGTCGAGGTGAGCAGGAACCTCGCGCCGTGCCGCTGGGCCAGCGCCAGCGCGTTGCGGGTGCCCAGGCTGCCCGCGTCGAGGGTGTGGACGGGGAGCCGGAGGTAGTCGGCGGGCGAGGCCGGGGAGGCGAGGTGGAGGACGAGATCCACGGGGCGGTCGATGTCGAGCCGGTCGGTGACGTCCGCCTCACGCAGGACGAAGCCGGGGCGGCCGACGAGGTGGCGCACGTTGTCCGGCGAGCCGGTGCAGAAGTCGTCGACACAGGTGACGGCATGGCCGAGCCGGATGAGTTCCGTGCACAGGTGGGAACCCACGAAGCCGGCCCCTCCCGTCACGACGGCATGCAGGTGGTCGGTCGGCAAGCTGCCCATGGAGGTCCCTTCGGTCGTCGCGGACCCGCGGTCCGCGGCCCCCGGACCAGCCTTGGCAGCCCCGGGCGGTCCCGCCACTCGGTCCGCTGGTCGCCCCGGCTCCGTGTTGCGCACCGGCCGTTGCGTCTGCGGCCCGGTCGCCGGGCCGCCCCGTCGTGGGGAGAAGGGCCTCCGGGCGATCGCGAACGGACGGGTGCCGGGGTCACGACCCGGACGATCGGTGGTCCGGCCGGTGCTCCGTCCGGATGAACCCGCGCGACCGCCACCGGTGCTCCGGGAAACGGTCCGGGCCCGCCGCAGGATCGACCGGATCGCCTCCGTCCGCGGCATCAGCCTGGTCCGCCCGAAGCGGCGCCTTCCGGCGAAGCTACGGCTCCCGGGCGGACGCTACAGCTCCCCGCGGACGCCCGGCTCGCGAGCGAGCGCTTCGACCCGCGCCGCCGTGCCGGCCTGGGCGGCCATGGTGCTCCCACCCCGCCGAAGGGTGGGCAGGACGGTGCGTCGGTGTTGGCCCTCCAGTTCGAGGGCGAGCGCCGCGTACACGGCGAACGCCGCGAGGACCGCGCCGATCACACCGGCGGCGGTCTTCCAGCCGCTGTCGCCGCTGTACTGGTAGGCGCCCGTGACCAGGAACCGCAGCGCGGCGGTGAACAGGACGATGCCGGCGACTCCCTTGGAGGTCGCGGCGGCCACCGCTGGGACGAGCAGCACCGGGCCCGCCACGAGCAGCAGGAGCCCGGCGGTCTCGCTCGTCGCCCCCGGCGGGCCGGCGAGCGTGATCAGGCCGAAGGTCAGCCATGTCCCCGCCAGCACGCCCATGCCGGTCGCGGCCGCGGCGTCACGGCACAGGAATCCGTACAGAGCCGCGATCAGCTGGGCGGGGAAGGCGAAGGCCAGCATGACGAGGGCCACCTGATGCGCCTGGCCCACCGGTACCCAGCCCAGTTGCAGCCCGGACAGGACGAAGGTGGCCACGGCCAGGCCGAGGAATCCGAGGGGCAGCGGGGTGGCCAGCGGCCGGAGGAAGATCCGCGGGACGGGTTGGGACGAAGTAGCGGCGGAGGGCGCCGGATCCGTGGTCATGCCGTGACTCCTTCCGGGTCTGCTGGGTTCCTCGGCGGTTGTCCGCGGCCGTACGGGCGAAACCTCGGGGACCGACCCGTACCGGCGGAGGCGTGCCGCGCCGGCCCACGCCTCCCGGTTCGGCGCGGCCACCGCCCTTGTCACCCTTGTCGGTACCGTGCGGCCGCCCCGCGGGGTCCGTCCCGTTCCTGCAGCGGCTACCCCGGCCCGTCCGGACGAACCGGCGGAGCGGGGCGAGCCCCCCTGTGATGCGACCGCCCTGGACCGCTGCGCCCGCACGGCCGCGCGTCACCCTCACCGCCGGCAGGACCGGCACGCCCTCGGACCGCTACGCCGGTCCGATGGCTCCGGTCCGGGCGTAACAGTCACGCGGAGGGGTAGCCGCTGTGAGGGCACCGGACGGGATGGGCCCGGACGGACAGGAGCGATCACGCACAGTGATGGTCCGCGGCGGACGGCAGCGCCACGCGTGGGGTGCCCACGCTGCCACGAGCAAGCGGGGAGACATCATGGACGAGAAGAAGATCATTACGGTGGTCGGCGCCACCGGGCGGCAGGGCGGCGCCCTGGCCCGCGCGATCCTGGCGGACGGGAACAGCGGATTCGCCGTCCGCGCGGTCACCCGCAACTCCGGCTCGGAGCGGGCCCGGGAACTGGAGCGGCTCGGCGCGGAGGTGGTCCAGGCCGACTACGACGACGGATCGAGCCTCGGCCCGGCATTCGACCGCTCGTACGGCGCCTACCTGGTGACGAACTTCTGGGAGCACATGTCCGCCGAACGGGAGAAGAAGCAGGCCAAGGCGCTCGCCGACGCGGTCGGCCACGCCGGGGTGCAGCACGCGATCTGGTCGACGCTGGACGACACCCGCGAGTGCGTCCCGCTGGACGACGACCGCATGCCCACCCTCCAGGACTCCTACAAGGTGCCGCACTTCGACGCGAAGGCCGAGGCCGACCACTACTTCACCGATGCCGGCGCACCGACGACGTTCCTGCGCACCACCTTCTACTGGGAGAACCTGCTCGACGCGTTCGCCCCGCAGCGCGGCGAGGACGGCGTCCTGCAGCTCGCCTTCCCGATGGGGAACAGCCGCCTCTCCGGCATCGCGGTCGAGGACATCGGCAAGTGCGCCCTGGCGATCCTCGAACGCGGCACCGACCTGATCGGCGCCACGGTCAGCATCGCGGGCGAACACCTGAGGGTCGCCGAGATGGCGGCCGCGATCACCGAGGCCACCGGCATCCCGGTCCAGTACCTGCCGATGACGCCGGACGCGTACCGGGCCCTCGGCTTCCCCGGCGCCGACGAGGCCGGGAACATGTTCCAGTACTACGCCGAGTGCGAGGAGCGCTTCACCACCGCCCGCGACCTGGACGCCGTCCGGGAACTCGACCCCGAGCTGCAGACCTTCGCCACCTGGCTGGAGGCCCACCGCGACCAGCTGCGCAAGGCATGGAGCTGAGCCCCGACGGCGGGGCGCGACCAGTTCGGAAAAGCTGCCGTGACCGCGACGGGCCGGCGCTGCCGCCCCCGATCGTCGGGGTCAGTGGCACGCGGCTCGTCCGTTCGGTGGCGGAACCGGGCTCCCGGCCAGGCCGCGCAGGATCGCCCGGGCGGCGGCGTCGTTCTGACGGAACGCCGGCGCGTTGGTGCGGGGACGGGCGAACGCCGCGTAGGCGCGCGCGTTGGTGAGCGGGCCGAGGGCGGTGCGGCGGGGGTGCGGGGCGCCGCCCAGCGTCGGGTCGAGGAGCCGCCCGTCGGAGGGGGAGACGGCGACCAGGCCCGAGCGGTGGGTCCCGGTCGCGTCGCTCACCACGTCCTCGGCGATCTCGCCGGAGCGGTGGAGGCCCCGCAGCACCGGGTCGTCGGTGCGGCCGACCGTGTGCCCGGGCAGGCGGCTGTCGACCAGCGCGGTGGCCGCCACCACGTGCCCGGGCACGGTCGGGCTCGTGGCCAGGAAGGTGCCGGTCGCCTCGTCGGCGGTCACCCGGACGCCCGCGCCGAGGAAGTGCACCACTCCCGCCTCGGACAGCGCGAGCAGCTGGTGCAACCGGAAGTCGGGCGGCCCGGAGGCCAGGAAGTTGAAGAATCCCGACCACCAGCCGTCCAGGTCCTCGGCGATCGAACGGGCGGCGAGCCGGCCGGAGGCGACCAGGCGGGGCAGTTGGCCGAACAGCGAGAGCAGGGCCAGGAACGCGCCGAGGTCGGCGCTGTGCGCGGGGAGGACGCGCCGTTCCGCGTCGCGGGCGACGTGGTCGCGCAGGTGTTTCTGGAACTGCTCCGCGGAGTCGAAGACCAGGCCCGCGAGCGGCCGGTCCAGCGCCTCGAAGTCCAGCCGGTCCTCCGGGTCGGGGACGGCGGCGGCGACCAGCTCGGCGCGTGCGGGGGAGTACCAGTCGTGCCGGTCGTAGGCGTCGAGGAAGGCCGCCCAGGGCATGGTGGTGCGTTCCGGGTGGGCGTGGAAGAGCTCGTGGTAGTGGCCGAAGCCGATCTCCTTGGCCATCAACGGCCAGACGTCCCGCCGTAGTTCGAGTGGCTCCGGGCGTCCCAGCAGGGCGTCCACGGCGCCCGCGGAGAAGTAGCGGGGCAGCGGCGCGGGCGGGCCCTGGAGCCGGTAGCCGGTCTTCGCGTGGTACGGGACGCCACGGCGCGAGCCGACGTGGAGCACCGGCTCCCGCCCGGACGGCCGGTAGACCAGCCCGGTCGGGGTCTGCTCGAAGCGTCCGCCGCGCCCCTCGGTGAGCAGCGCCAGCAGGTCGACGAAGGCCAGGCCGAGGCCGCGGACGATCACCTGTTCCCCGGGCGCGATGCCGGAGAGGTCGGCGTCCGCGGTGAAGGCCGGTGGGAGGTGGAACCGGCCGTGCCGGTGGGCGAAGTCGGCCAGCGCCTCGTGCTCGGCGGCGGGTGCCGAGCCGAGGTGGCCGAGGGTGAGGACGACCTGGTCGGCACGGAGGGTGGTGTTGGTCAGCCGGACCTCCTGCGGGCCGTCGGGCGGACCGGTCACCTCCAGCGCGGTGGCCCGGTGGACGGTCACGGTGAGGTGCCCGGGCCGGTCGGCGACGGCCCGGCGGAACACCCAGTCCAGGTAGGCGCTCTGGGCGCGGCGGGTGGGGAAGTCGGTGGGCGTGAGCGCGCGCAGCTCCGCCGCCACCGCCGGATCGGCCGGCTCCTGGTACGGAGCGAACTCCTCCATCGCGGCGGCCCACTCGGCGAGGGAGGGCCCCGGGCGGACCGGTCCCTCGATGGTGGAGGACTCGTCGGTGAACATCGTGACGTCCTCGGCCATCGAGTTCATCCGCAGCAGCGGGGACTGCTCGTGGCGCCAGATCCGGCCGGGGCCCGGTGGATGGGGATCGACCAGGTGGATGTGCAGCGGCCGGTCCGCCGGCAGGAGCGCGGGGGCGTTGGCGACGATCCGCTCCAGCAGGCCGGTCGCGCGAGGGCCGGCTCCGACGATCACCAGGGAACTCACCGCGCACCGCCCGTCCGGAAGCCGCGTGCGTAGTACCGCTCCAGGTAGTACTGGCCGACGGCGAGCACACTGGTGACCACGAGGTACCAGAGGGTGGCCACCATCAGCAGCGGGATGATCTCGTAGGTCTGGTTGTAGATGAGCTGCACGGAGTAGAGCAGGTCGTGCACCGCGAGCACGCTCACGATGCTGGTGCCCTTGAGCGCGCTGATCAGCATGTTGCCCGCGGCCGGGACGATCGAGCGCATCGCCTGCGGGATGACGATCCGCCGCAGCACGCGCGCCCGCCGGAGTCCGAGCGAGCGGGCGGCCTCCAGCTGGCCGCGCTCCACCGACAGGACGCCGCCGCGCACCACCTCGGCGGCGAAGGCGGCCTCCAGCAGGGTGAGGCCGATGACCGAGGTGAGGGTCGGACCGAGCAGGTTCACCGTCCTGGCGTGCGCCAACTCGGGCCCGCCGAAGGGTATGCGCAGGCTGATGGTCGGGTAGAGGGCGCCGAGGTTGAAGAAGAACAGCAGCTGCACGAGCGGCGGCGTCGAACGGAACACCCAGACGTAGCCCCAGCTCACGGCCCGCAGCACCGGATTGTCGGACAGCCGCAGGACGGCCAGCACGGTGCCGAGGGCGAAGCCGATGGCGAGGGTGAGGAGGGTGAGCCAGAGGGTCAGTGCCAGGCCGTCGAGGACGGCGGTGGAGGCGAAGTACCGCGCGACGACGTCCCACTGGAAGGCGCGGTTGTGGACGACGGAGTTCAGTGCCGCCAGGAGCAGCACGGCGACGAGCAGGCCGGACAGGACGCGGCCGGGGCGGCGGCGGGGGACGATCGGGGCGTCGGCGCGGATCGGTCCGGGCGAGGGGGTGACGGTGGCGGGCAGGACGTCCTGCGAGGTGGCCATGGCGGAGGGACTCCAGTGCGGCAGGGCTGATGGATGAACTGCCGTCACGCACTCCGCGTCCCTCAACGCGGCCGGGCCGTTGACCCGTTGCTCACTCGCTCCGTCCACGATCGTACGCGGGGTCCGGCCCGCGCTGTCAACTGCGCACCGGTGATCCCGGATCGCGGGCAGTGGTTGACGGATCCCCAGGAACGCTGCTCAACTTACGCCATGAACGCCGTACCGCCCCTGGTCACTCGCGACCACATCGACTTCGGTCGGGTGTGGTCCGCGGCCTGTCGCGGCTGAAACGGCAGCGGGCCTGCTGACCGGCCCCGTTCTCCTGCGGAGACCTCCCTCGGTACCCGATTCCGGGCCGATGCGTCCGTCCGTCCTCGCGTCCGCTCCGTGGAGCCGGCGCCGCGCGGACGGACGTTCCGACGCACCCCTGCCGCCCCTCCTCGCCGCCGCTCGCTCCAGCTGACCGGCCGCCGTCACCCGCACCCGCGAAGCCCCCGCTCCCGCGCGCCGCCGTCCGACCCCGGGTCGGCCGGCCGGCGGAGCCTACCCGCGCACCGAAAGGCCCATCGCCATGCCCGTCGAGTTCCTCGGGATCGCCGCCACCAACGACGGCTCGGAGACCACCGCCCGCACCACCGCCTCCTTCGACCGCGACTACACCTTGCGTCTCGCCCGCGCCCACGAGGACAACGGCTGGGACCGCGTCCTGTTCGCCTACGGCGCCGGATCGCCCGACCCGGCCCCCGCCGCCGCGTACGTCGCCTCCGAGCTGGACCGGCTGCAGATCCTGCTCGCCCACCGGCCGAACGTGTCCTACCCGACGTTCGCCGCCAAGACCTTCGCCACCCTCGACCGGATCAGCGACGGCCGGCTGACCGTGCACTTCATCACCGGCGGCAACGACCACGAGCAGCGGCGCGAGGGCGACTTCCTGACGAAGGACCAGCGGTACGCGCGGACCGCGGAGTACATCCGAATCGTCAAGCGGGCCTGGACCAGCACCGAGCCGTTCGACCACGAGGGCGAGCACTACCGCTTCCACGACTTCGTCTCCGACGTCTTCCCGGTCCAGCAGCCCCGGCCCGCCGTGTCCTTCGGCGGCTCCTCGCCCGCCGCCTACACGGTCGGCGGCGCCGAGGCGGACATCTACTGCCTGTGGGGCGAGCCGCTGGAGCGCACCGCCGAGCAGATCGAGGCCGTGAAGGCGGCCGCGCGGGCCGCCGGCCGTGCCGACGTGCCGCGCATCCAGGTGGCGTTCCGGCCGATCATCGCGCCGACCGAGGAACTGGCCTGGGAGAAGGCCCACCGGACCCTGGACGCCATCAACGCCCGCAGGGCGAACGGCGACCAGCTGGTCCGACGGCGCCACCAGCCGCTCGCCGACGGCGGCTACCGGCCGGAGAACACCGGCTCGCAGCGGCTGCTGGAGATCGCGGCCGGGGGCGAGCGCTACGACCGGGCGCTGTGGACGCCGACCGCCGCCGCCACCGGCGGGGCCGGCAACTCCAACGCCCTGGTGGGCACGCCCGAGACGGTCGCACAGGCGCTGCTGGACTACTACGACCTCGGCGTCGACATCCTCTCCGCGCGCGGCTACCACCTGCTGGACGACGCGATCGACTTCGGCCGGTACGTCATCCCGCTCGTCCGCGAGGAGGTCGCCAAGCGGGACGCCGAGAAGGCCGCCCGCGCCGAGCACGACCGGCACCAGCTGATCGCCCTGCAGGCATGACCCGGGCCGACGAGTCCCTGCTGGAGGTCCGCCGGGTACGCCTCGACGACCCCCTCGTGGAACCGCTGGTGCGGGAGCTGACGTTCGAGTACGTCAGCCGGTACGGCGAGGGCGGCCGGGCCGAGATGGACCGCTACCACGCCGAGGAGTTCGCCCCGCCGGCCGGCCTGTTGCTGCTCCTGCTGCGCGACGGGGAACCGGTCGCGGGCGGCGCCTACCGGCGGTACGACCGGTGGACGGCCGAGCTGAAACGGATGTGGACCGACTCCCGCCACCGCAGGCGCGGACTGGCCCGGCGCGTGCTCGCCGAACTGGAGCGCGCCGCCGCGGCGTCCGGCTACCGGCGGATCCACCTCACCACCGGCCCCCGGCAGCCGGAGGCCAGGTTCCTGTACCTGGCGGCCGGTTACACCCCGCTGTTCGACCTCGCGGCCGATCCGGCGACCATCGGCCCGCTGCCGTTCGAGAAGCACCTGAGGAAAGAGGGATCGTGAGACGCGCACTACTGGCCGCCGCAGCCGTCGCCCTGCTGGCCGGCTGCGGCTCCACCGCCCCCGCCCCGGCCGGGGAACCGGGCCGGGGCGAGGACGCGGTCGCGGGGGCACGGAAGGTGGACGCCGTCGCCGCCCTGCTGCCCGAGGACGTCCGCAGGGCCGGCGTACTGAAGGTCGGCGCCGCCATCGGCACCCCGCCGTCCGCCTACTACCCCGACCCGGCGACGAAGCGGGCGGCCGGCGTCGACATCGACGTCACCGACGCCGTCGCCAAGGTCCTCGGCATCAGCGTCGAGCGGCAGGAGGCGTCCTTCGAGTCCATCCTGCCCGCCCTCGGCAGCGGCAAGTTCGACCTCGGAACCGGCAACTTCGGTGTCACCGAGGCCCGTTTGAAGACGATCGACTTCGTCACCTACATCGACGACGGTCAGGGCTTCGCGGTCCGCAAGGACGACACCTCCCTCCAGCCCGTCACCGACCTCACCCAGCTCTGCGGGCTGACCATCGGCACCGGCGCCGGCACCACCTTCGAGACGACGCTCAACGCGAAGAAGGACGTCTGCGCCGCCACCGGGAAGAAGCCGTACGAGGTGAAGGTCTACTCCGACAGCGCCGCCGTCCTCACCAGTCTCCAGCAGGGCCGGGTGGACACCGTCATGTCGACCATCAACGGCCTCCGCTACCAGGAGAGCCGGCCCGCCTCCAACACCCGCTTCCTCGGCGAGTTCCACCGCCTCGACGTGGGCTTCGCCTTCAAGAAGGGCTCGCCGCTGACCCCCGCCTTCCAGGCCGCCGTCAACCAACTGATCCAGGACGGCACCTACGACCGCATCCTGCGGAAGTGGGGCGTCACCGCGTCCGCGATCAAGGAATCACAGATCAGCCCTCCGGAGCACCCGTGACCACCGCCATCCGAACCGGGAGACCGGCCGGCACCACGCCGGTCGACAACCTCGCCGACCTCCCCGTCGTCCCGGCCCGCCACCCCTGGCGCTGGGCGGCCGGCGCCGCCGCCCTGGTGCTCGTCGCGCAGTTCCTGCACGGCCTGGCCACCAACCCCGGCTGGGACTGGCCGACCTTCGAGGCCTACCTCACCACTGACGTCATCCTGCGGGCCGTCGGCGTCACCGTCCGACTCACCTGCTACGGAACCATCCTGGGCTTCGCCGTCGGCGCCGGCGTCGCGGCCCTGCGACTGTCGCGCAGCCCGATCCTGCGGACCATCGCCTGGACGTACACCTGGGCGTTCCGCTCGATCCCGCTGATCGTCCAGCTGGTCTTCTGGTTCAACCTCTCCTACCTCTACCGGCGGTTGGGGATCGGCGTCCCGTTCGGACCGACGTTCCTCTCCTTCGACACCAACGGACTGCTCGGCGCGACCGGCGCCGCCGTCCTCGGACTCGCCCTGCACCAGGCCGCCTACGCGGCGGAGATCATCCGGGCCGGCGTGATCGCCGTCGACGCCGGCCAGTTGGAGGCCGCGGCGGCACTCGGGATCCCGCGCCTGCGGCAGGCGCGGCGGATCATCCTGCCGCAGGCCATGCGGGCGATCCTGCCCAACGCGGCCAACGAGGTCGTCTCCCTCTTCAAGGGCACCTCGATCGTCTACGTGATGGCGATCGGCGAACTCTTCTACCAGGTCCAGGTCATCTACGGCCGGACCGGCCGGGTCGTCCCGCTGCTGATGGTCGCGACCGCCTGGTACGTGGTGCTCACCACGCTGCTGTCGATCATCCAGTACTACGTGGAGCGGCACTTCGCCCGCGGCAGCCTGCGCAACCCGCCGCCGACCCCGTGGCAGCGGCTCCGCGCCTTCCTGGACACCGCCCTGGCCGAACGGCCGACCCGACCGATCCGGCCGACCCGACCGACTGCGAGGACCGATCGATGACCACGACCGCGATGGTCGACGTCCGAGGCGTGCACAAGAGCTTCGGCCGACTGGAAGTGCTGCGCGGCGTCGACCTCCAGGTCGCGGCCGGCTCGGTCACCGTGATCCTGGGCCCGTCCGGCTCCGGCAAGTCCACGCTGCTGCGGGCGGTCAACCACCTGGAGAAGCTCGACCGGGGCTACGTCTCCATCGACGGCGAACTGATCGGCTACCGCTACGCCGGCGGCAAGCTGCACGAGCGGCCCGAGCGCGAGGTACTGCGCCAGCGCACCGGGATCGGGTTCGTCTTCCAGAACTTCAACCTCTTCCCGCACCTGACCGTCCTGGAGAACCTCGTCGAGGCCCCGGTCAGCGCCCTCAAGCGGCCCAGGGCGAAGGCCCGGGCCGCCGCCCTCGACCTGCTCGCCAGGGTCGGCCTCGCCGACAAGGCCGACTCCTATCCGCGCCAGCTCTCCGGCGGCCAGCAGCAGCGCGTCGCCATCGCGCGAGCGCTCGCGCTGGAGCCCAAGGTGCTGCTCTTCGACGAGCCCACCTCCGCCCTCGACCCCGAACTGGTCGGCGAGGTCCTGGACGTGATCAGGGACCTCGCCCGCAGCGGCACCACCATGATCGTCGTCACCCACGAGATCGGGTTCGCCCGCGAGGTGGCGGACACCGTGGTCTTCATGGACGGCGGGGTGGTGGTCGAACAGGGGCCGCCCGCCGACGTCCTGGACCACCCGCAGCACGAGCGCACCCGCGCCTTCCTCTCCAAAGTGCTCTGAACTCCGACCGTCTGAACTCCAACCCTCTGCCCGCCGCCCCTCTGCACCCCGCCCTCTGCACGCCGCCCTGTGAACCCTGACCCTCTGCACCGGAGCCAACGCCATGACCCTGCCCCGCCGCGCCCTCCTCGCCTCCGCACTCGGCCTCGCCACGGCGCTCGCCCTGACCGCCTGCGGCAGCGCCGGCGACGCCTCCGCCGACCCCGGCGCGGCACGGGGGAGCGCCGCGCCCGACGGCACCGTCGTCAACCTGACCGCTGACCAGAAGCGGATCACCACCCCGAAGGTCGACGCCATCGCGGCCCTGGTGCCGGAGGCCGTCAGACGGCGCGGCACCCTTCAGGTGGTCGACAGCCTGGGCACCACCCCGCCGCTCGACTTCTACGCCACCGACAACAAGACCGTCATCGGCATCGAGCCGGACCTCGCGTACCTCATCGGCGACGTCCTCGGCCTCAAGGTCGAGCTGAACCCGGTCTCCTGGGAGAACGTCTTCGTCGGCCTGGACAGCGGCAAGTACGACGTCGGTCTGACCAACATCACCGTCACCGAGGAGCGCAAGGAGAAGTACGACTTCGCCACCTACCGCCTGGACGTCCTCGGCTTCGAGGCGAAGAAGGGCAGCGGCTGGAAGGTCGCCGGCCCCACGGACGTGGCCGGGCACACCATCGCGGTGCAGTCCGGCACCAACCAGGAGAAGCTGCTGGTCGCCTGGAACGACCAGAACGTCAAGGCCGGGCTCAAGCCGGTCGACATCAAGTACTACCAGAACGCCTCCGACCGCTACCTCGCCCTCTCCTCCGGCCGGATCGACGCCTACCTGGGCCCGAACCCCGTCCTCGCCTTCCACGCCGTGCAGACCGGTGAGACCGAGGTGATCGACACCTACTCCGGCGGCGGGGCCGACGTCCTCGGCAAGATCGCGGCCACGACGAAGAAGGACAACGGCCTGGTCAAGGCACTCGACGCGGCGATCGACGAGATCATCAGGAACGGCACCTACGCCCAGGCGCTCAAGCGCTGGGGACTGGCGAACGAGGCGGTCGCCGACTCGGAGATCAACCCGCCCGGGCTGCCCAAGAGCAAGTCGTAGCCCCAGCCCCTCCACCTCGATCGGGACCTTCCATGCGACGAAAACCGCTCAGCCGCGCCGCCGCGCTCGCGGCGGCGGCCCTGCTGGCCCTGGCCACGCCGGCCGGCGCCGAGACGCCGTACGCGCCCGCGCCCCCGCACAACCCGTACGCCGGGCCGGACGGCACCGCCACCATGCACGGCGACACCGCCTCGTCCGACACCACCCCGCTGCCCGGCCCGGCCCCCGGCCCGCTGACCTCCCGCCGCGCGGCCCTGGCCTCGGCCTGTCCCACCATCCTGGTCGGCTCCGACGGCTACCCGGTCGCGCTCTGCACGACCGTCTTCGGGCAGACCCCGACGGTCCACCTGCTCGACCCGACGAGCGGCGAGTCACTCGCCGAACTCCCGCTCACCAAGGGCAGCTTGCTCGGCGGCGTCTACGCCTACCTGGACAACCGGGACCGCCTCGTCGCCATCGACGGCAACCGCACCCTGCTGCGGATCGCGCACCGCCGGAGCACCGCCGGCACCTGGCAGCTGTACGCCGACAGCTCGCTCTCCCTCGCCAGCGCCGTCCCGGACGGCGACGGCTCGGTGGGCATCGCGCCGGACTGGCAGGGGCGGGTCTGGTTCGCCACCGACGGCGGTGTGGTCGGCACCGCCGACGATCGCACCGGCACCGTCCGATCGCTCGGGCTGCCGGCCGGTGAGCGGATCGCGAACTCCATCTCCACCGCCCCGGGCGGCACCGCCGTGGCCACCACCCACGCCCTCTACCTGCTGACCGCGGACGCCGACGGCACCCCGAGGATCGCCTGGCGCCGGCCGTACGACCGCGGCCCGGGCCGCAAGCCCGGGCAGCTCAGCTGGGGCACCGGCTCGACCCCGGTGTTCTTCGGCCCGCGGACCGGCACCGACTACCTGACGATCGTCGACAACGCCGCACCCACCGAGCACCTGCTCGTCCACCGCGCGGACAGCGGGCAACCGGTCTGTTCCGTCCCGGTCCTGGAGGCCGGCGGCAGCGGCAGCGAGAACGCGCCGATCGGCGTCGGGAACTCCGTCTTCGTCGCGAGCACGTACGGGTACCCCTACCCGAAGCTGCCCGCCGACGCCGGGCCGAGCGTCCCCGCCTCCGCCGACTACCGCGGCGGCCTCTCCCGGGTCGACGTCCGCCCGGACGGATCCGGCTGCGACCTGGTCTGGGACCGCGTGGTCCGCTCGGCGGCGGTTCCGGTGCTGTCCACCGCCGACGGACTGATCCGCACCGTCCTGCGCGAACCGGTCGTCCCGGGCACGGAGGCGACCACCCTGCTCGACCCGTACCACTACGCCGAGATCTCGCCCTCGACCGGCGAGGTGGTGCGGCGCAGGTGGCTGGGCAGCGGCTTCCTCTACGACACCCTCCAGATGACCGGCACCGTCGCGCCGGGCGGGGTGGTGTTCCAGGGCACCGTGACCGGTGTGGTCCGGGTGTCCTCCCGCTAGCCCGTGTCCGGTGGGGGCGGGGACGCGTGCGGAGCGCGGTGCTGGTCCGGAACGACGGCCTCGGGCCGCCGGTCGACACCGGCGGCCATCCGCCGCAACACGGCTTCACACACCGGCAACACCCGTTCCCACCAGGCGAGATGGCGTTTGACAGCGCGCCCGGCGCTCGCCAGCATGTGTCCAGGACCTGCTCGCAGCCGAGATCGAAGGAGGGGCGATGACCGCCATGTGCCGTACCGCGTGCCCCTCCTGTCGCTGCGCCTCCTGAGCCTCCTCGCCTTCTGAGGGACCTCGCCTCCTGAGCCTCCTCGCCTTCTGAGGGACCTCGCCTCCTGAGCCTCCTCGCCTTCTGAGGGTCCTCTCCTTCCGACGCTCCTCCCACACCGCGCGTACGGCGCGCCGAGGGGTTCGCCCGCGTCGCTCACCCGTTCCCGCATTCCCGCACGACCTCCGAGGGACAGCCATGACCACTTCCGTCACCGAACTGCGTCTCACCCCGGCCGCCGGCCGGATCGGCGCGATCGTCCACGACGTCCGCCTCGGCGGCGACCTGCCCGCCGAGACCGTCGCCGCGATCGAGGCCGCCCTGTACCGGCACAAGGTGCTCTTCTTCCGCGGCCAGCAGCACCTGGACGACACCGAGCACGAGGCCTTCGCCCGGCTGCTCGGCCAGCCGGTGGGCCACCCGACCGTGCCGAGCGCCGACGGCCGCTACATCTTCGAACTCGACGCCACCAAGGGCGTGCGCGCCAACAACTGGCACACCGACGTGACCTTCGTGCCCTCCTACCCGAAGGCCTCGATCCTGCGCGCCCTGGAGCTGCCCGAGGCCGGCGGCTCCACGGTGTGGGCCAACACCGCGGCCGCGTACCAGGACCTGCCGGCGCCGCTGAAGACCCTCGCCGAGAGCCTGCGCGCCGTGCACACCAACGACTACGACTACGCCGCCACCCTCGCGCTGACGCCGGAGCTGGCGGAGAACCGGGAGATCGCGGAGCTGTTCCGGCAAGTCTTCGTCTCGACCGCCTTCAAGACCGAGCACCCGGTGGTCCGGGTCCACCCGGTGACCGGCGAGCGCAGCCTGCTGCTCGGCGCCTTCGCCCAGCGGATCCAGGGCCTGCCGGGCGCGGACGGCAAGGCGCTGATCGCGCTGTTCCAGCGGTACGTCGAGCGGCTGGAGAACACCGTCCGCTGGGACTGGCAGGTCGGCGACGTGGCGATCTGGGACAACCGGGCCACCCAGCACTACGCCGTCAACGACTACGGCGACCAGCCGCGCCTGGTGCGCCGGATCACCCTGGACGGCGACCTGCCGGTCGGCGTGGACGGCACCGTGAGCCGCCTGCTCGAACCCGCCGAGCCGCCGGCCGTGGCCGGGATCGTGCCGGCCGAGCAGCTCGAGGCCGCCCGGTCGGGAGCCTGAGATCACCGCCTACCCCAAGCCTGCCGCACGGAGCGGGGACGGCCGGCGCGACGTGAACGCGGCGGCCGTGCTGCGGACCGTGCTGGAGCACGGGCCGATCGCCCGCAGCGGGGTGGCGGCGCTGTCCGGGCTGAGCCCGGCCGCGGTCTCCCGGCAGGTGGTCGACCTGCTGGCGCTCGGTCTGCTGGGCGAGCGGCCGGACCTGGCCGGCTCCGGCGGCGTCGGCCGTCCGCAGCTGCCGGTGGACATCGACACCGAGCGGCTCGCGGTCGCCGGGGTGCACGTCGGCGTGCCGTACTCCACCCTCTCCCTGCTCGACCTGCGCGGCGACGTGCTGGTGCAGGAGGTGCTCGACAACCACGGCCTGACCGGCCGGGAGGTGCTGCAACACCTGCTCGCCCGGCTCCCCGGCTTCCTCGCCGACTCGCCCGGCGGGCGGCAGGTGGTCGGCCTCGGCGCGATCACCGGGGGAACGGTCGACCCGGAACGCGGAGTGACGGTCCGCCACGAACCTCTCGACTGGTACGAGGTGCCGCTCGGGCGGCTGCTGGAACGGGCGAGCGGGCTGCCGGTGCGGGTGGACAACCACGCCCGGGCGCTGGCTCAGGCCGAGATCCTCTTCGGACGTCCGGCGGCCCGGCGCAGCCTGGTGCAGTTGTTCGTCGGCCACGTGGTGGACGCGGCGCTCGCCATCGGCGGCCGGGTGCACCTGGGCCCGCAGGCCGCCACCGGGGAGGTGGCGCACCTGCGGGTGCCGGGCGGCACGGCCGACTGCACCTGCGGACGGCGCGGCTGCTTCGCGGCGGCCGCCTCGGACACCGCCCTCTACCGGGACGCCGTCACCGCCGGCGTCATCACCGCCCCCGACCGGGCGCGGCTGATCGCGGCGGTGCGGGCCGGCGACGCCCGCGCCGACCGGCTGGTGCTGCGCCGCGCCCGGCTGGTGGGGCGGGCGGTGGCCCTGCTGATGGACGTCGTCAACCCGGACCTGGTGGTGCTCACCGAGACCTTCGCCATGCTGGACGACCGCTACCTGGAGGCGGTCCGCGCCGAGGTGGCGCGCCGCTCGCTCCTGGGCGGCGATCCGGAGCTGGTGGTGACCCCCCGGGGTGGCCGCGACGCGCTCGCGGTCGCCGCCGGCGCGGCGGTGCTCGGCGAGCTGTACCGCTCCCCGCTCGCCTGTCGCGGCCTCCCCGGGGCCTGAGCCGACCGGTACACCGGCCGAGCCCTCCACGCTCCACGGCCGGAATTTCTTCCGCTGCGAGAACAACCAACCCACACCCCGAAGGAACGTTCCGCCATGCACTCGCTCTCCCGCCGCTCCCTGTTGCGCGGCTCCCTCGCCGCGGCCGGCCTCGTCACCCTGGCGGCGTGCCGCTCGGCCGCCGAGAGCAGCTCGAACGCCGCCTCCGCGGCGAGCCCGCGCCGCGGCGGCACGCTCACCGTGGCGACCGGCATCGACTTCACCCCGAGCCTGCTGTTCGCCCAGAGCGCCAACACCCTCGTGCAGCGGCTGGTCTTCAACACCCTCACCCGGTACGACGACCAGCTCAAGCCCCAGCCCGAGCTGGCCACCTCCTGGCAGCTCACGGACGACGGGAGGAGCATCACCTTCAAGCTCCGCGAGGACGTGTTCTTCCACAGCGGACGGAAGTTCACCGCCGACGACGTCGTCTTCGCCGTCAAGAACCTCCAGAACCCGGTCCGCTCGGCCCAGTTGAGGGCCACCGCCGCCGCCGTCACCGACTTCCGCAAGAACGGCGACCACGAGCTGACCCTGGTGCTGGCGCACCCGGTGAGCAACCTGTTCGACCTCTTCGAATTCATGATCATCGCGGATTCGGCCACCGTCGAGGACGCCGTCGCCGGCAAGCAGCTGATCGGCACCGGGCCGTTCCGGTACGGCGAGCGCAAGCCGGGCGCGTCGATCAGCCTCACCCGCAACGAGAAGTACTGGAACCCCGGCCGCCCCTACCTCGACGGGGTGGAGATCCGGATCATCCCGCAGGCCGACTCCCTGCTGTCCTCGCTGAAGACCGGGCAGAGCCACCTCTCGTACAACGTCCAGGGCAAGGACATCGCCGTCCTCAAGGACAATCCCCAGTTCCGGATCAAGCCGTACGACACCGGCTCCGGCGCGTACTACATCGGCGTCAACGTCACCGCCGAGCACGTCGGCGACAAGCGGGTCCGGCAGGCGATCGCCTGGGCCGTGGACCGGGACCGGCTGGTGCGGCAGGCGCTCGGCGGCTACGGCCTCGCCTCCTCGGCGCCCTGGCCGAAGTCCTCGCCCGCGTACAGCGACGCGGGCGCCACCCGCTACGGCCACGACCCGGCCAAGGCACGGGAGTTGCTGAAGCAGGCGGGTCTGGACACCATCACCCTGCCGTTCGCGCACTCGGCCACCCCGGAGGGCACCGCGATCGCCCAGATCCTGCAGTACGACCTCAAGCAGGTGGGCATCGAGACGGTGCTCCAGCCCACCGACTCCCCGACCATGCAGAAGCAGCTGATCTCGCAGACCATGCCCGCGCTGTGGACGCTCAGCCACGGCTTCGCCCAGCTCCACCCGGCCACCCTGGCGGTGAGCGCCTACCCGTTCAACGAGGCGAAGAACAGCTCCCAGTTCACCTCGCCGGCCTACACCGACATCGTGCAGCGCGCCTGGAACCGCTCGGACAGCGACAGCGCCGAGGCCAAGGCCCTCTACCAGCAGATCACCGACGCCCTGCTGGACGAGGAGTTCGTCATCGACCTCGCGATCGCCGGCGAGATCGAGGTCGCCACCGCCAAGGTGCGCGGCGCCACCCTCAACAAGTTCAACTACCTCAACCTCGACGACGCCTACCTGACGGCCTGAGACGATGCGCACCTTCCTGGTCAAACGCCTGCCCTCCGGGCTGCTGGTGCTGCTGGCGGCCTCCTTCCTCATCTTCCTGATCCTGCGCCTCATCCCCGGGGACCCGGCCACCAGCCTCGCCGGACCGGACGCCGGACCCGAGACCGTCGCCGCCGTCCGCGCCCGGCTCGGTCTCGACCAGCCGCTGCTCGGCCAGTACCTCACGTGGCTCGGCGACCTGCTCACCGGGGACCTCGGACCGAGCTACGCCATCGGCGGACAGGTCGCCGACCTGATCGGCGACGGTCTCGGCAGCACGGTCGAACTCACCCTCGGCGCCCTGGTGCTGGTCATCGTCATCGCCCTGCCGCTCGGCGTGCTCGGCGCGACCGTGCGGCGCGGCCCGGTGGCGGCCGCCGTCCGGGCGCTGACCACCGCGGTGCTGGCGGTGCCGCCGTTCGTCACCGGCGTGCTGCTCGTCCTCGTCTTCGCCGTCACCCTGAGGCTGCTGCCTCCCGGCGGGCACGAGTCGATCCTCGACCAGCCCGACATCGGCCTGCAGTACCTGCTGCTGCCGGCGCTCTGCCTCGCCCTGCCCAGCGCCGCCGTGCTGGCCCGCTACCTCAAGGACGGCCTGGAACGCGCCCTCGCCGAGGACTACGTCCGTACCGCCACCGCGCTCGGCATCGGCCGCCGCCGGATCGTCCGGCTCCACGCCCTGCCCAACGCGCTGCCCTCCGCGATCACCGTGCTCGGCCTGCAGATCGGCCAACTCCTCGGCGGGGCCGTCCTGGTGGAGGCCATCTTCGCCTGGCCCGGCCTCGGCCAGCTCGCCGAACAGGGCGTGCTGCGCCGCGACTACCCGGTCGTGCAGGACCTGCTCCTGCTGCTCGTCGCCGGCTACGTCGCCGTCCAACTGCTCACCGACCTGGCGTACGCCTGGCTCGATCCCCGCATCCGGTGGGAGTGATGCCGCCATGACCGTCCTCGCCGTACGCCTCCCGCTGCCGGCCGGCCTGCGCAGCGTGCGCGGCGCCGCCGGAACCGCGCTGGTCGGCGCGGTCGTGCTCGCCGGGCTGCTCGCGCCCGTGCTCACCGCCGTCGACCCCACCGCACAGAGCTCACTGGCCCTGGCCGGTCCGAGCGCGGACCACCCCTTCGGTACCGACGACCTCGGGCGCGACCTGTTCAGCCGGGTCCTGTACGGGATCCGCACCGACCTGCTGATCAGCCTCACCGCCGTACCGGCCGGCGCCCTGCTGGGCTGCGCGTCGGCCCTGGTGTCCGCGCTCTCCCGATGGGCCGACACCGTCGTGCAGCGGCTGTTCGACCTGCTGCTGGCCTTCCCCGGGCTGATCCTCGCCCTCGCCGTCACCGCGGTCCTCGGCCCAGGCCGGTGGCCGGTGATCATCGTGATCGCGCTCGCCGAGATCCCCGGGTTCGGCCGCCAGCTGCGCGCCGGGATCCTGGTCCAGCGCGAGCGCGAGTACGCCCTCGCCGCCCGGGTCGGCGGGGCCTCGCGGCTGCGGGTGCTGCTGCGGCACGTGCTGCCCAACGCCGTCGACCCGCTGATCGTGCAGAGCGCCATCGCCCTCTCGCTGGCCGTCTTCATCGAGGGCGCGATGAGCTTCCTCGGTGTCGGCGTCCGGCCCCCGGAGCCCTCGCTCGGAGGGATCCTCAGCCAGTCGATGGCCTACCTCGCCACCCACCCCGCCTTCGCGGCCGCCCCGCTGATCGCGGTCACCGCCCTGGTCCTCGGCCTCACCCTGATCGCCGAGGCCCTGAACGAGGGGATCCGCCGATGAACGCCGTACTCGAAGTCCGGGACCTGAAGGTCGAGTTCGCGGACGTCACAGCCGTCGCCGGAGTCGGTTTCGAGCTCGCCGCCGGTGAGACCCTGGGCATCGTCGGCGAGTCCGGCTCCGGCAAGTCCACCACCGCGCTCGCGCTGCTGCGGATGCTGCCGGCCGGCGGCCGGATCTCCGACGGTTCGGTGCTGCTGGACGGCCGGGACCTCGCCACGCTGCCCGAGCCGGCCCTGCGCGAGGTCCGGGGCCGCCGGATCGCGATGATCTTCCAGGACCCGATGTCCTCGCTCAACCCCGTCCTCACCGTCGGTCGGCAGCTCGACGAGGCGCTGCGCGCCCACGGCGGCGCCAACCGGGCGAAGCGCACCGCCCGGGCGGTGGAACTGCTCGACCTGGTCGGCATCCCCGACGCCGCGAAGCGCCTGCGCGACCACCCGCACCAGTTCTCCGGCGGCCAGCGCCAGCGCATCATGATCGCGCTCGCGCTGGCCGGCGACCCGGACGTCCTGGTCGCCGACGAACCCACCACCGCCCTCGATCCCACCGTCCAACAGCAGATCCTGCGCCTGCTGGAACGCGTCAACCGCGAACGCGGCACCGCGCTCGTCCTGATCAGCCACGACCTCGGCGTCATCGCGCAGACCTGCCGCCGGATCCTGGTGATGCACCGGGGCAGCGTCGTCGAGCACGGCCCCACCGACGACGTCCTCGCCCGACCCCGGCACCCCTACACGAAACGGCTGCTGGCCGCCGTCCCGCGCCTCGACGAGCCCTCCTCCGCCGCCGCCCACTCCACCCCCGACGGCGACCCGCTGCTCACCGTCAGCGGTCTGCGCAAGACGTACGGGCCGCGCCGCCGCCCGGTCACCGCGCTGGACGGCGTGGACCTCGTGCTGCGCCCGGGGGAGACGCTCGGGCTGGTCGGCGAGTCCGGCTCCGGGAAGTCCACCCTGGCCCGCGCCCTGGTCCGGGCCCACGCACCGACGGCGGGCGACATCCGCTACCGGGGCGAGGAGTTGGCCGCCTCCCGCGCCGCCCGGCGCGAGATCCAGATGGTCTTCCAGGACCCGTACTCCTCCCTCAACCCCCGGATGACCGTCGGCCGGATCCTCGCCGAACCGCTGATCGCCCACCGCATCGGCGACCGGGCCGAACGCGCGGCCCGAGTCGCCGAACTGCTCGAACAGGTCGGCCTGGACCCGGCCGCCGCGGACCGCCACCCGCGCGCCTTCTCCGGCGGCCAACGCCAGCGCATCGGCATCGCCCGGGCGCTCGCGCCCCGGCCCTCCGTCCTGATCTGCGACGAACCGGTCTCCGCCCTCGACGTCTCCGTCCAGGCCCAGGTACTCGACCTGCTCACCCGCCTGCAGCGCGAACTCGGCCTCGCCATCCTCTTCATCGCCCACGACCTCGCCGTGGTCCGGCAGGTCAGCCACCGCATCGCCGTCATGCACCGCGGCCGGATCGTCGAGACCGGACCCGCCGACCGGATCGCCACCGACCCCGAGCACCCCTACACGGCGGGCCTGCTGGCCGCCGTCCCGCACCTGACCACCCGGAGCACCGTATGAGCACCCGCCGCGACCCGTACGACGGCTTCCCCGGCACCGTCGGCCGCACCTTCGGTGAGTCCGCCCCCGCCTGGCCCGCCCGCACCCGGGCGCGCCAGGGCGCGCCCAACATCGTCGTCGTGCTGATCGACGACATGGGCTACAGCGACATCGGCCCGTTCGGCTCGGAGATCCCCACCCCGACCCTCGACCGCCTCGCCGCGACCGGCGTCCGGCTCGCCAACTACCACACCATGCCGCTGTGCTCCCCGGCCCGCGCCGCTCTGCTCACCGGACTCAACCCGCACCGGGTCGGCTACTCCTTCGTCGCCAACGCCGACCCCGGCTTCCCCGGCTACGGCATGGAGGTCGCCCGCGACATCCCCACCCTCGCCGAACTGCTGCACGACGCCGGCTACGCCACGTACGCCGTCGGCAAGTGGCACCTCACCCGCGACTCGGCCTCCAACGCGGCGAACGACCGCTCCAACTGGCCGCTGCAGAAGGGCTTCGACCAGTACTACGGCGTCCTGGAGGGCCTCACCAGCCTCTTCCACCCGCACCAACTGGTGCGCGACAACAGCCCGCTGGACATCGACGAGTTCCCCGACGGCTACTACTACACCGACGACATCACCGACCAGGCCATCGCCATGGTCAAGTCGCTGCGCGCCCACGACGCCGAGAAGCCGTTCCTCCTCTACCTCGCGCACAACGCCGTGCACGGCCCGCTCCAGGCCAAACCGGAGGACCTCGCCCGGCACAAGGGCCGCTACGACGGCGGCTGGGACGAACTGCGCGCCGCCCGCTTCGCGCGCCAACTCGCCGCCGGTCACTTCCCGGACGGCACCCGGCTGCCCGAACGCAACACCGAGCGCGGCTTCGACGTCGGCCCGTGGGACGAACTCACCGACGTGCAGAAGAAGTTGTACGCCCGCTACATGGAGGTCTACGCGGCGATGGTCGACAACGTCGACCAGAACCTCGGCCGCCTCACCGACACCCTGGCCGCACTCGGTGAGCTCGACAACACCATCATCCTGTTCACCTCCGACAACGGCGGCACCGGAGAAGGCGGCCCCGAGGGCACCCGCAGCTACTTCAGCCGGTTCGTCCACCACCCCCAGCTGCCCGACGACTGGAACCCGGACGTCGCACGGGAGATCGACCTCATCGGCGGCCCGCAGAGCCTCGTCCACTACCCGCGCGGCTGGGGCATGGCCTCCAACACCCCCTTCCGGTTCTACAAGGGCCAGACCTACGCGGGCGGCGTCCGCGTCCCCTTCGTGCTCTCCTGGCCCGCCGGACTGCCGCGCGCCGAGGGCGACACCGGGGTCCGGCAGCAGTACCAGTACGTCACCGACATCCTCCCCACCCTGCTCGACCTGGCCGGAGTCCGGCGACCGCCGGAGCGCGACGGGCGTCCCGTCCAGGACCTCGACGGCGCCGGCTTCGCCGCCGTCCTGCGCGACCCGGCCGCCGACTCCACCCACCGCGAGCAGTACTGCGAGATGACCGGCAACCGCAGCTACTACCGCGACGGCTGGAAGCTCGTCACCCTGCACCGCCCCGGCACCCCCTACGACGACGGCGAGTGGGCGCTGTACGACCTGCGCGCCGACCCGACCGAGATCGACGACGTCTCCGCCGAACACCCGGAGATCGTCAAGGAGTTGGCCGAGGCGTGGGAGACCGCCGCCTGGCGCAACGGCGTCTTCCCGCTCGCCGACGGATCCGGCGCGCTCGCCTTGCGCCACCCCGAGGACGCCCGGCTGCGGCAGCCGCTCACCCTGCTCGCCGGGACCCCGGAGCTGGAACGCTACCGCTCGTCCCGGCTGATCTCCTTCCGCTCCTTCGACATCGTCGTCGACCTCGCCGACCACCGCGCCGCCGACCAGGGCGTCCTCGTCTCGCACGGTGACCAGGGCGGCGGCTACAGCCTGTACGTCGAGGACGGGCGGCTGCGCCTCGCCTACAACGAGTACGGCGAGCTGTACGAGGCGGACGGCGGCGAGCTGGCACCCGGAGCGCGCACGGTCACCGTCGCGGCGACGGCGGTGGCGGACCTCAAGTGGGAGTTCCGGGTGCTCGTCGACGGCGTCGAGACCGGTAGCCTCGGCCCGGTGCACCAGCTGATCGGCATGGCCCCGTTCCAGGGCATCAGCGTCGGCGTCGACCGCAAGTCCCCGGTCTCCTGGCCGCTGTTCGAACGCCACCGTGGCTTCCGGTACACCGGTGACCTCCGTTCGGTCACCTACCTGCCGGGCGAGCCCGCCCCCTACGACCCGGAGACCGTCGCCCAGGCCCTGCGGGAGGCCGCCGCCGCGTTCGAGTGACCGGCCCGGGCGTCCCCGGCTCCGCCGACCGGCAGGCACTCCCCGCCGCCGGTCGGCGGAGCCGCTCTCCACACCCACCTCCACACCGGCCCGCACATCTGCCTGCACACCCGCCTCTCCACCCGCCTCCACACCCGCCGGCCGGGGGCCGCTGCTGAACCGAGTTCTGCGGGCCTGTCACGGGCGTGTTGCGCCGGATGGCGTTTCCCGTGCGGCCCTTGAGCGGCCGCCGAGCGGTGTGTGAGGGTGGGGCGGACGCCCGGTGATCGGTAGCCGGGCGGTGAGAATCGACCCGCGTCGCTCGGTGCCGAGCCCGTCGCGGAGGACGGAGAACGCGGTGCCGTCACCCTCGCAGCCCCTTCGGAAGCTGGGATTCCTGACCATCGGCCTCTTCGACCCGGCGGACCCCGGAAAGGGGCACGAGTCGACGCTCCGGCTCATCGAACTGGGCGAGCGGCTGGGATTCGACAGCGCCTGGGTGCGCCACCGCCACCTGCAGCACGGGATATCCTCGCCCGTCGCCGTTCTGGCGGCCGCCTCGCAGCGCACCGACCGCATCCACCTGGGCACCGCCGTCATCCCGCTCGGGTGGGAGAACCCGCTGCGGCTGGCCGAGGACCTGGCGACCACCGACATCCTGTCCGGCGGCCGGCTCAACCCCGGCATCAGCGTCGGCCCTCCCGGACACTACGACCGGGTCGCCCCCGCGCTCTACCCCGACACCGCCGAGGCCGAGGACTTCGGTTACCAGCGGGTGCGCCGGCTGCTGGGCTTCCTCCGCGGCGAACCGGCCACCGACTTCAGCGGGGTCGAGGGCATCGAGGTGTACTCCGACCGCGTCCAGCCCGTCGCGCCCGGCCTGGCGAGCCGGCTGTGGTACGGCGCCGGGAGCCTGCGCTCGGCCCGGTGGGCGGGCGAGCAGGGCCTCAACCTGCTGACCAGCAACGTGGTGCGGGCGGAGGAGTCGGACGGCTTCGCCGAGATCCAGCGCTCGCAGATCGCCGCCTTCCGCGCCCACCACCCCGCGGGTCCGCGCGCCCGGGTCTCCCAGGGGCTGGTCGTCATCCCCACCGACAGCGCCTCGGCGCAGCAGCGCGCCAAGTACCGGGAGTACGTGCGCGGCCGGACCGAGCGCACCGCCGCCCCGCAGGGCCCGGCCCGGACGGTGTTCGCTCCGGACCTGATCGGCACGTCCGCCGAGATCGCCGAACGGCTGTACACCCACGCCGCGTTCCGGGAGGTCGACGAGGTCGCGTTCGCGCTGCCGTTCACGTTCGCGTACGAGGACTACGTGCAGATCCTCACCGACATCGCCACCCGTCTCGCCCCCGCGCTGGGCTGGCAGCCGGCGGTCTGAACCGCGCGGCCGCGCCGCCGGTGCGTCAGACGCACCGCTTTCACCGGCGAGGGATGTGACGTCCCATCATGTGAGACACCGGCCCGCACGCGGTGCCGGCACCCTTGACGTCGCACGGATGCGGGACGAGACTCCGGGACGGGGATCGTCGAACGTGGGCGGAGGAGAGCCGTGAGGCGCGCGGAGCCGGTCATCGATGGCATGGCTCGCGCTGTCCGGCTGCTCCCGGTGCTGACGTCCCGTCGCCACATCGACCTGCAACGGGTCTGCAGCAGCATGGCGGGACGGCTCGCTGCCCTCGGCCTGGCGGCCGTTCTCCGCTGAGCCCGCATCGGGCAGCCCCCACCGCCGGCCCGTCCTCCGAGCCCGCCCTCCACTGCACCCGACCGTTGTCCGCGCGCCCGCGCACCCCCGACGTCTGGGAGACCCATGTCCGCCTCGTTCCCGTCCGTCGTACCCACCCTGCGAGGGCGGATCGGCCGCGACGCCCGCAGCGGCTACTACCCCGTGCCGCACCGCTACCGGCTCCACCTCGCGCTCTCCTGTCCGCACTGTCTGCGAATCGCCGTCACGCACAGCCTGCTCGGCCTCGACGACGTCCTTCCGGTGACCCTGCTGCCGGCGCTGCCGGACGGGCCCGACGGTGGCTATCCGGCGCTCCGGCCCCTGTACGAGGCCAGCTCGCACCGGCATCCCGGGCCGGCGCAGGCTCCGGTGCTCAGCGACGACTGGAGCGGACGGATCGTCAGTACCGATCCCGCCGGGATCCTCACCGACCTGGTCCGGCGGTTCCCCGGGGCCGACCTCCACCCGCGCGGCGCCGACACGGCGATCGAGGCCGTCCGGCAGTCCTGCGAGCTGGGCATCGAGGCTCCGGCCCAACACGCCGGGCGGTCCGACGCCGCCCCCGCCGCACGGGAGGCGGCCCTGCGGAGCCTGCTGGACGGGCTGGCCGCGTTCGAACGCCGACTGGGTACCGAGGACTACCTGCTCGGCGGGGAACCGACCCTCGCGGACGTCGAGTTCTGGGTGACCCTGGTGCAGCTGGACACGGTGCACCGCTGGCACCTCGACGCCGCCGCCGTGCACCGCATCGCCGAACACCCCCGGGTCTGGGCGTACGCCCGCCGGCTGGCCGGGCACCCCGCCTTCGGCCGCCACCTCGACCTGGGCGGCATCGCCCGCCGCCACCACGCCCGCTGCCGCGGCCGCGAAGCCGCCGGCGCGGCGATCCCGATCGTGGACTGGGCGGAACACACCCGCGGACGCGCACACCACCCCGGCTGAGCGGAGGCCGCGAGGCGGAGGTGCGGCCCACGGTCGGCGGTGCGGGCCAGGGGCGGCGCGTCACGATCTGCGGGCACGAACGTCCGCTCGAAGCCGTTCGTGGCGCCGGTCAGGGCCGCGAGGAGTCCTGGGCGAGCTCGGCGAGGCGCCGGCGGGCCGCGGCGAGGGAACGGCCGCGGGGGGCCCCGCGCCAGGGGTCCGCCTTCAGCAGCCGGTCGACGGCCGACAGGTGCCACGGCTGTGCGGTCAGGTCCGGGTCCTCGACGTCCTCCCAGCTCAGGGGTGCGGCCACGGGGGCGCCGGGCAGGGCGCGCACCGCGTACGGGGCGACGGCGGTCTGGGCGTAGGCGTTGCGCTGGGTGTCGAGGTAGAGGCGGCCCCGGCGGGCCTGCTTGCGCGCTTCGGTGGTGAGCTCGTCCGGGTGGCGGGCGGCGAGCAGCTCGGCGACGCCCCGGGCGAAGGCGCGGACGTCGTCGAAGGCGGCGCGGCGGTCCAGCGGCACGATCACGTGCAGGCCACGGGAGCCGGTGCTCATCACCAGCGACGGCAGCTCGAGCTCGTCGAGGAGTCCGCGCAGCCGCAGGGCGGTCTCGCGGACCACGGTGAAGTCGCGGCCATCGGGGTCCCCCCGGCCGGAGGCTGGGGGAGGATCGAGGTCGAACACCAGCCGGTCGGGGTGGTCGGGGCGGTCGGCCCGGGAGAGGAAGCGGTGCGGGGTGGTGCAGGCCTGGTCGACGAGGTACAGCAGGCTGGCGGTGTCGTCGCAGACCGCGTACGTGACGGTGCCGTCCTGCTTGGGCAGCTCGACCCGGTGCACCCAGTCGGGGAAGTGGTCGGGCACGTCCTTCTGCATGAATCCGGACCCGTCGATGCCGTCCGGGTGGCGCTCCAGCATCAGCGGCCGGCCGCGCAGGTGGGGCAGCATCCGGCGGGCGACCGCGCGGTAGTAGCCGGCCAGGTCGCCCTTGGTGACGCCGTCGTCGGGGAACAGCACCTTCTCGGGGCGGCCGATCTCGACGGTCCGGCCGCCGGTCGTGATGCGTTCGGTGGAGGTCATCGGGTCCTCCCGGAGGGTTCTTCGCGGACGACCTCGCGGGCGGGTTTGTCGTCGCGCAGCCCGAGGTAGCGGGGGTGGCGGAGCAGGCCGTCGCGGGTCCACTCGGTGAAGCCGATCTGGGCGACCAGCTCGGGGCGCACCCAGTGCGCGCTGCGCTCGCGCACTTCACCCGTGAACGGCGATGTCCGCTGTTCGAGCGCGTCCAGCCGGCCGCGCAGCGCACGCAGGGTGGCGGTGTCCCAGCCGGTGCCGACCTTGCCGGCGTACCGCAGGCCGCCGTCCCGGTGGTAGCCGAGCAGCAGCGCGCCGAAGCCGACCCGGCTGCCGGCCGGTTCGGTGAAGCCGCCGATCACGAACTCCTGGCCGCCGGCGCACTTGAGCTTGAGCCAGTCGGTGGAGCGGCGGTGCACGTACCGGGCGTCGGCGCGTTTGGCGATCAGGCCCTCCCAGCCGCGCGCGCAGGCCGCGTCGAGCAGGTCGTGGCCGTCGTGGTTGCGGTGCGGCGTGAAGCGCAGCGGCGGGCGGAACGCCAGGGCGTCGCGCAGCAGGGCCTTGCGGGTGCGCAGCGGCAGGCGGGTGGTGTCCCGGCCGTCCAGGCGCAGCAGGTCGAAGAGGTAGTAGGTGACCTTGACCGGGCTGGCCCGGACGGCCGCGGGCTCGGTCAGGCCGATGCGCTGCTGGAGGAGGGAGAAATCGGTCCGGCCGTCGCGCAGGGCGACCATCTCGCCGTCCACGGCGAAGTCGCGGCCCGCCTGCGCGGCGAGGGCGTCCACCACCTCCGGGTAGGTGGCGTCCAGCGGTTTCCCGCCGCGCGACAGCAGCCGCACCCGCCGCTGGTCGCGCTCGGCCAGCACCCGGACGCCGTCCAGCTTCCGCTCGAAGACCCAGCCGTCGTCGAAGTCGCGCCGGTCACTGAGAGTGGCAAGCATCGGCGTGCCGGGCGGGCCGTCGGCGTTCGGGAGCTCGCCGAGCAGGCCGCTCAGCGCGTCCTTGCCGGGCATCTCGCTCTCCCTGTCTCGGCGGTGCTCCTCGCGACAGCGACTACCCGGCCCGCGACCGGTCACTCGCCCGGCCGCGGGCCGCCGGTCTCGCCGCGGAGTGATCAGTGGTCGGGAGCCAGGAGTCACCGAATCGACCGGGCGCGCGGCCTGGGCCCGTTGTCCGTCGGCGCGACCGCGCTCAGTGCGGGAAGTGGCGCGGCAGCTCCGTGGTGAGCGCGGCCGCCGCGGGGGAGAGCCAGCGGCGGCGGTGGCGGGCCAGTTGGACGGTGACGTCGGGGAACCGCGGGCCGGGCACCTCTGTCAGGCGGCCCGCCGCGAGCGCGTCCGCGACGTTGGCCCGGGCCAGCAGGCTGAGGCCGAGGCCCGCGGCCACGCACGACCGGGCGGCCTCCAGACTGCCGAAGCGGGTGATCCGGGGCGGCGCACCCTTGGCGGCGGTGAGCAGCCGCTCGACGAAGCGGTCGCTGTACGAGCAGCCCTGCTCGTGCAGGAAGTAGTCCTCACGGGCCAGTTCCGCCCAGTCGGCGGGCGAGTCGGTGGGCGAGTCGGTGGCGCTGCGGGCGGCGGCGGGGTGCTCGGGAGCGCAGACCAGCACCAGCGGCTCGCGGGCCAGCGGCGTGCACTCGATGTCGCGGAACGCCGCCTCGTCCTCCAGCAGCAGGGCCACGTCCAACTCGCCGGTGCGCAGCGCGGCGACGGCGGCCGCCGTCCCCATCGTGCGCAGGTCCACCTCGACCTCGGGGTGGCTGCGCCGCAGCGCGGCGATGACTCCCGGCAGCCGCGCGGACACCAGCGTCTCGCCGGCCGAGAGCGTCACGCGTCCGGTCACCCGGCCGCCCGCGCCACCGGCCGAGGCGGCGACCGCCCGCAGCCGGGACTCGGCCTCCAGCACCGCCTCGGCCTGCGCCAGCACCTCGCGTCCGGCGCCGGTGAGCACCACCCCGCGCGGCATCCGGTCGAAGAGGCGCAGGCCGAGCTCCTTCTCCAGCGTCTGCACCTGGGCGGTCACCGTGGACTGGACGAGGTGCAGGCGCTCCGCGGCGGCGGTGACGCTCTCGGTCCGGGCGACGGTGGCGAAGGTGCGCAGGAGTCGGGTGTCCATGCCGCCGACGATAGCGCTCTGCCATCGCAGAACACGATGGCAAGGATCGGAATCCATCGTTGGTGCGGATACCGGGTGCGGTGCCAGGGTAGGGGCATGAACCCGAGGACACGCCCCGAGACCCTTCGCTACACCGCCTTCACCACCGACCCCGCCGGCGGCAACCCGGCCGGCGTCGTGCTCGACGCGGCCGCACTGGACGACGCCGCCATGCTCGCGACCGCCGCCGAAGTCGGCTACTCGGAGACCGCGTTCGTCACCGCCTCGGACCGGGCGGCGCGCCGGTTCCGGCTGCGCTACTTCAGCCCGCTCGCGGAGGTCGCCTTCTGCGGGCACGCGACCGTCGCCACCGCGGTGGCGCTGGCCGAGCGGATCGGCCCCGGCCCGCTCGACTTCGACACGCCGGTGGGCGAGATCGCCCTCGACACCTCGGCGGCGCCCGGAGGCTCCGTGACGGCGACGCTGACCAGCGTCCCCACCCGCTCCCGGCCGGCGAGCGAAGCGGAGGTGCACGCCTCCCTCACGGCCCTGCGCTGGTCCCCGGAGGACCTCGACCCGGCGCTGCCGCCGCACGTCGCCTTCGGCGGCAACGAGCACCTGGTCCTGGCCGTGGCCACCCGTGAGCGTCTCGCGGCCCTCGACTACGACTTCGACGCCCTGGCCGAGGTGATGCACCGCCAGGGCTGGACCACGCTCCAGCTGGTCTGGCGGGAGGCCGAGGACCTCTTCCACGCCCGCGACCCGTTCCCGGTCGGCGGTGTCGTCGAGGATCCGGCCACCGGCGCCGCGGCCGCCGCCTTCGGCGGCTACCTGCGCACCCTCGGCGCCCTCCCGCCCTCCGGTGCCTTCACCATCCGCCAGGGCGAGGATCTCGGCCGGCCCAGCCTGCTCCGGGTCGAGGCCTCCGGCACGGACCCGCGCGTGCGGGTGACCGGGCAGGCGGTGGCGATCGCGGAGGCACGCACGAGCCCCCGCGGGGGAGGGGCCTGAGCGGACCGTTGGCGCTGGACGCCACGTCATGCACGCCGCATGCACCGCTCGCCGCGGGCATCCCCGCCCGACCACGCGGATCGGCGACGACGGCCCGCCCCCTGTACCGCGGGGGCGGGCCCGTCGCGTGGGGCCGCCGGGCCGGAGCCCGGTGCGGCGCTCGGACGACGGGGGCGAGCGGAAAACCTCCATCTCGGTTTCCAGGGACCTTGGAGCTCGGGTTGCCCTGATGTGCTGTTCGGAGGTATACGGACTGGTGGGGGAGTCTCCGGATGCCGACGGGACGCTGTACGCCGGGCCGGGAGCTGACGAGGGCTGAAGTGTGGGTCAAGGAGGTGTCGCAATGATCACGGAACTGGCTCTGGAGCGTGTGGAGTTCACCTGCGGCCACTGCTGGCACCAGTGGAGCATCGACTACGACGTCCAGCACTACCGCGACGGCGAGGGACGTGACTGGGAGTACTTCTCCCGCGACGGCATCGCCGTGGACTCGCCCTACACTCCCGCGGGGGCGCCGCCGTGTCCGGAGTGCGGGCGCCACTGGGTGGGGCGTTGCGCGGCCCGCCGCCTGATCCCCATGCCGCCGGGCGCGCTCGACACGCCCCGCCAGCCGATCATGGACGCGGCAGGTCACCGGCCGGAGCGGCACGGCGCGCCGCTGCTCGCAGCGCGGTCCCACCGTCAGCCGGACCAGCTCGGCCCGCCCGCTTCCGGTGCGGGTGACGCCAGGGCGATGGAAACGGCCTCGCCCGTACGGACGGCGGAGTCGCAGGCCGGCGCCGGTGAGGGGGTGTGAGGCGATGGCGAGGCTGGGGATCGAAGGCGCGGACCTGGTGGTGCGGCTCCGCTGGTGGGAGCGGCTCGCGGCGCGCTCGGGACCGGTGCGGGTGCCGCTGACGGCGGTGGAGAGGGTCGCGGTCACCCGGGAGCCGTGGCGGGTTCTCCGTGGTTCCCGCGAGAGCGGCGTACTGGTGCGCGGCTGGCTGTGCCTGGGGGTGTGGCGTCACCCCGGCGGCCGGGACTTCGTGGCCCTGCGCCCGTTCACCGACGCCGTGGTCAGCGTCGACCTGCGCCGGCCCTCGCCGTTCGCGCGCATCGCGGTCCACTCGACCGAGGCGCCGCAAACGGTGGCCGGACTGCGCACGGCGGCGAGCCGGGCCGCCGTCGCGGCGGAGGGACGCCATGCGGACAGCCCAGGGGCCGTGCCGGAGCCCGAGAAGCCGTGGCCGGCCCGGCCCGGCGGCCGAGGCCGACCGATGGGCGTTCCGGTCCACGCCTGAGCACCGCGCCGTGGGAGGGCGCGGGCGTGAGGAGGTCGCGTGATGCTGACGGAGCGAACGCCGCGTGAGATCGCGGTGGCGGCAGCCGACGAGATCCGCCGCCTCAACGCGCGTACCGCGCGGACCGGTGCCTATCCGTATCCGACGGACGTCCATCACACGATCGGTGCGCTGGCGGGCCTGTTGGAGCAGCTTCCCCGCACCCTGCACGAGCTCGCGGCGGGCCTGAACGCGATCGACCCGGCGCATCTCGCGGTCCTGGAGGATCCGCCGACTCCGGTGCGGAAGCAGGCTGAGGTCGCGTTCGAGCTGGGACGTGCGATCGAGGCGATCGAACGCGCCGGTACTCATCTGCGTCAGGCGCAGCACACTGCCGCGGAGCTGGTCTACACCGGGCCGCTCCCGGGAGGCTGAACCGCGGCCGGCTGCCGCGCGCGGATCGCGCGCGAGTCGTGGCACCGGGCCGCGGACGCGGCCCGGTGCCGTCCCGACCGGGGTCAACCGGGTGGGCGAGGTGCGACCAGCTCGGTGAGGCCGAGAACGTCGAACAGCCGGGCGACGATCGGAGCCCGCACATCCGTGACCTTCAGGACGACGCCTTCCCGCTCCGCCTGGCGGTGGAGCCGTTCCAGGGCGTCCGCGCCCGAGCAGTCGCAGAAGCTCACCTGCGCGAAGTCGAGGTCGACGCGCCGGGGCCGGCGCGCCAGGCACTCCTTGACGCGGTTCTCGAACTCCGCCGCGGTGGCCAGGTCGATCTCACCCGTGACGGCGACGGTGACCCGGCCGTCCCACCGGGAGACGGCGGTGCGGAAGTCGTTGCCGTTCACAGCCATGGCTCCACCTCCCACAGCCGGTGCACCATCCACTGCCACACGTCGCGAGGATCCTCCCGGGCCCACGCCGACGAACCCCGGGCCCACGCCGACGCACCCGGCGGTCCGATCCGCACCGGGCCCACCCGCACGAGCGGTTCGGACCCGTGCGGTGCGCCGGTGGGCGGCGGCGTGGCGCGCGCGGGCCCCGCGGCACCGGTTTCCCGGACGATGCGCACGGACACCCGGCGGCCCGCGGCCGGGGGGCGGCCCGAGGCGCGGTGGATCCCCGGGCGGGGCCGGGCGGTTGCGCGTTCGGCGTCGTAGGCGGCCCGCAGTTCCGGATCGTGCAGGACCTCGTAGGCGGCGACCACCGCGCCGAGTCGCTCCACCGATCCGGGCTCGGCGGGGCGGGTGTCGGGGTGCAGCAGCCGGACCAGGCCGCGATAGGCCGAGGTGACCTGCCGCGCGGACGCCGTGGGCTCCACTCCCAGCACGGCGTAGTGATCGCGTCGGTCTGGCGATCCTGTCATGGCGGTCCACCTCCCGGGGCGTCCGGGTTGTCACTCCTTTGGCGACCTCCGTGTTTGTCATCGGATGGATGACATGTTAGAACGGATTCAGGTGAAGCGCACTGGCACCCATCGATCAGTGGAGGTGTTTCGCGATGCTGATGCGCACCGACCCGTTCCGCGAGCTGGACCGCCTGACCCAGCAGTTCCTCGGCGGCAACGGCACGTGGTC